>JALYXI010000401.1 GCA_030947245.1 Acidobacteriota bacterium | reverse complement strand
GCCTTTTTGATTTGCGACAGCAATGACCCTACTCAAAGCGATTTCAGCATAGCAAATGTTTCACGTGAAACATTTGCTATGCTGAAATCGCTTTGAGTAGGGTCATTGCTGTCGCAAATCAAAAAGGCGGAGTTGGTAAAACTACGACAGCAATCAACCTTGCTGCTTCTCTGGCTGCCTGCGACTTTTCTGTGCTGCTGATCGATTCCGACCCCCAAGGTAATGCGACGACCGGGCTCGGTCTGTCGAAAGACACTGAGCGGCCGACACTCTTCGACATCCTGATCGGTCAAGTTCCAGCGTCCAAGGCCGTCGTCCCAACCGGGCTGGAAGGATTAGGCATCATTCCATCAGACAAAAACCTTGTGGGTGCTAACGTTGAATTGGTCCCACTGAAAGCTCGGGAAACACGTCTTCGCGAGAAGTTGGCGTTGATTCGTCAGCAATACCAATTCATTATCATTGACTGTCCTCCGGCCCTGGATCTGCTAACCCTAAACGCTCTGCTGGCGGCGGATTCAGTCCTAATCCCCATTCAGTGCGAATTTTTCGCGTTGGAAGGGATATCGGGTCTGATCGATACGATTGATCGAATCAAAGAATCCTTTCACCACAAGCTGGAGATGGAGGGCATACTTTTGACCATGTACGACGATCGAACCAATTTGACCAGGCAGGTTGCAGCCGATCTCCGGGAATTCTTTGGAAAAGAAGTGTTTCGGACGGTAATCCCTCGGAGCATTCGGCTGGCTGAGGCCCCTAGCCATGGCCAACCTATCCTTTCCTACGATCCTCGCTCCAAAGCCGCGGAAAGCTATATCCAGCTATCGAAAGAGGTGATTGCCCGTGATCAAAAAGCCCGCGCTCGGTAAGGGACTGTCTTCGCTGCTGCCCGCGCGCTCCGTTGAGACCGCTCCAGAGATTACGGGGCGGGCAAATACAGTTACCGAATTGCCGGTTGATGCGATCACGTTGAATCCGGCCCAGCCGCGGCGGGAGTTTCGTGAGCAGCAATTGTCAGAGCTTGCCCAATCGATCCGGCAGGATGGGGTAATTCAACCGCTTGTGGTGCGTCAAGTCGGAAGTGTGTACCAACTGGTAGCCGGAGAACGCCGCCTACGCGCTGCAAAGCTGGCCGGTCTCCAACTCGTCCCAGTTGCCGTTCAAGTAATTTCCGATGATCGTTTGCTGGAGATCGCTTTGATCGAAAATATTCAGCGGGAAGACTTGCACCCTATTGAGTTGGCCGAAGCTTTCGAGAAGATGTCCAGCGGTTTGGGTCTGAACCATGAGGAAATCGGCAGGCGTACCGGAAAGGACCGGGCAACGGTCACAAATGCCATACGGCTCCTGCAGCTCCCGCCCGATATTCAGCAGATGGTCGCAAACAGGCAGCTTTCGCCGGGTCATGCGCGGGCGCTTCTTAAAGTCAATCCTGAGCAAAGACAGCGTGAGATGGCCCAACAAGCTGTTACAGAAGGCTGGACGGTTCGAAAAATCGAGCAAGCAACCCAAAGTGTGGCTGCCACAGGGAAGGAAAAGCTGGAACAAGCCAGCCAACCCGCTGATCCAAATCTTACGGCAGCAACCGATAACCTGGAACGTGCGTTAGGAACGCGCGTCCGAATCATTGACCGGAGCAGGGGAAAAGGTAAAATCGAGATCGAGTATTATGATCTGGATGATCTGAACCGGATCTACTTCTACATTACGCGGCAGGACTAAGGACTCAACAGAGCGAGCAAGTCTTCCAACTCCTGCCGAATTTGCGGGATCGGATCTTCCGCAAAGAGCTGCCGTTGCGCTTCCACAAACCGCAGAGGCCCTGGCTTTTTACTTTGAAGAGCTTGGCGCGCGCCTTCTATGGTGAACCGGCTTTCGTAAAGGAGGTGCTTGATTTCAAGAAGAAGTTCGACATCTTTCCGGCGGAACAGTCTATGCCCGGCATCCGTTTTTTTCGGCGCGAGCGCGGGAAATGCAGTCTCCCAGAAGCGAAGGACGTACGGCGGAACTCCGAGAAGCTTACTTACTTCCCCGATTCGAAAGTACAACTTGTCCGGGATGTCCGGTCTTACGGCCTCCTGACTCATCCGCCTGAGGCCATGCTATCACCGAGTGCCTCCCTCGGGGCAAGAGGAAAACCTCCTGCGGCGCTCTAACTACCTGCCCCACACCGTCAACTGACAGTGCGCGGACGTTTCGGTCGAAGGAAGCAATCGCGCGGCTGTCGCTCCGGTAACTGAACTCGATCGATGCCGGAGCGGCAACGGCGGTGATCAGAGTCGCGTTCAGAGAAGAAAGAAGCAGCGGCGGGTTACTTGAACTTTTCTGAATTGTGTGTGGACCGGAAGGAAGCCACGCGCGTTCTGTGTCCGCGACGGGCCAAAGGCGGTCATCCACCAGAGCGGGCCCTTGCCACTGAACGCTTGTTCCATACTTCGAATCCACAAAGAGTCTGGGTCCAATCCAGGCAGCCTTCGTAACGCCGCTTGAGGCTGGCCCAATGAATGGCAAATCCGCGGATTCTATCGAGTTTTCAATGTATAGGGCTACTCTCGGGAATGCTTGGCTTGCCAAGTGCACCAATCCGAACAACTCAAGACCTGCCTGCTGCTTGGTGGGGTATACATCCTGATATCGTTCTACAACATTGATATCAATACCTAACTTTGATGTAGTGGGGTATTTAGAGGCGATGATCGGATAGCGTTGCGGCCCCTGATTCCACACGGTAGCCGGATCTTCTATCAGGAAGGTAAATTCATGTGAGCGCAGCAACAGAGGAAGGGAGGAAGTATCCGCGCCGATTGCATCCCGCATACCCGTGTCGAGCCGGTCATCGACATGGGTGAGAACGATATCGAGGTCCGGCTTACTTGTTCTGTATAGTTCAGCTTCTCTCAGCCAGTCCTCTTGGAGCATTCGCGCCAAGTGGGCGCGAAATTCAAGAAAAAGGTGCAAAGAGGCAGGGTCCTTTCGCGTTGACCAGAGCTCTACCGGATCGAAGCCCCCTGGGGTGCTTTGGAACTGTTTACGGACGGTGTCGTTCATAGGCGTAAACCGCGCAGGGTTGGAAGCGCCTTCGAGCGACTCGTAATACAGTTCGGCAAGGTTGAGGCCGTCCCAATCGAACCGGTTCATCAGGGATTTGGTACCGGAGCGCACGGCGCGGGTGCAGTCAGGGTCGGCTAGGTTCATCAGCTTTCGCCAGTCGAGCTGCGCGTCCTGCAAGAGAGCCGTTTTTTCGCGCCATTCGGGGTGCTCGTTCCAGAATTGCTCGCTGACGTGGGGAAGTTCGAGCCAGGCATAAACCAGAACTCCTTCACGGTGGCAGGCCTTAATCAGGCGCTGCAAATACAAATCACGTTCGGGGTCCCGGTCATAAAAGTGCCAAGCGGCAACTTGCAACGCGCTAATTCCGGCAGCGTGCCAGCGTTTCGCGAACCAGTTCACATCTACGCGGGCCCGGTACGAATAATCGAAAAAGGCCCAAAGACGGTTGCCTCGGAACGGCGGTTCAAACCCGAGGCCAACTAGCGCCTGGGGAAGGAAAGGGAAACGTTCATAACCGTGCGCACCCGGGCTGGCCGCAACCCAGAGTACCCCACCTGCCCCGCGGCGAAAACCAGCTATTACGGGGACATTGGTCCAACGTTCCCGGGCGAACACCTGAGCTTCGGCAGGGACCGACGGTTCCGTCAACTCAATGGGATGTTCGAAGATGAGAGGAAGCCGGGGTTGATGGACGTCGATGACGGAGACAAGGCGCGTTGTGTGATCGAGCCGGCGGAAGCCGAAGCTCCGGGCCAGTGGCGAATCTCCCTCAAGAATCAGGAAAGCTCCGGTGCTTAAGCGGCGTGGCCACTCGGGAGCCGTGGGCGTGCCGGACCGCGCGACGAAAACCGATGCCTCGGGCGCGGCGGTTTGCAGAAGTCCAATGCTCGACAGTATCTCCGGCCATGGACCGGGATCGCTGTTGAGAACCGCATAACCGAAGCCCTGCGCCGTCAGCGTTGTTGCGAAGAGCAGGCTAATGAGTAAACGCATACCAGAATCCAACGCGGACATCGAAGAAGTTGGGGCGGCGCGGATTCCCGGTATTGACCAGGTAGGAACCGCGATAGCCATTCAGGGAGATGGTAAAGCCGGGAGGCGAATTGGGCACATGCATGCGGACGCCGGGTCCCGTTTCCGCGAAGTTGGCCCAGTATTGGCGCGAGGTATCGACGGTCAGGTTGGCGTTCCATAGAAGCTGCAAGCCTGCGACCGTATAGCCGGCCCGCCACTGCGAATACGTGAGCCAGTCATTGCCAAAGCGGCTGAGGAAAACTTCATCCGCATTGGTTTCAAGAAACAAGCCGGGTGCTTCCGAGGAGAGAAGATGGCCCCAGCCACGCGACCACGATAAGCCACCGCGATAATCGGGCAGGAATTGCCGCTTCGTATAGCTGATGGCCTGTCCCGCTTCGCCCCATGCGGTAATTCCGTGAAGCTGAGTGGTAGCGCCTAGCGCGAGCAGAAACGAACTCTCGGAAAGGGCCTGCGGATTCGGCCCCGGCGTGTTTTGCTTGGTATCACCGATGAAGCGCAGGGAAACATAAGGGCGAATCGGGATGTTTTCTAAGCGCACTTCGGTCTTCACTTGGCCGTAGGAGAACGCGTCGTGCCAACGGGTGGAGAAGAAGGGAAGCAGCCAAGCGGTGGTGCGGAAGCGGGCGAATTCCGGCCGTAGGTTGTCGAACGCGTGTTTCGCCTCCTTGGCCTCATCCGGGTCAGAGCTTTCGCGCGCGCGGCGAAACCACCCGAGGGCGCTACGGTCGTCATGCAGCATGTTGTAAGTCCAGCCCAACTTCAGCATCAGGCCGTAATCATCCGGGCTGGCCTCCTGGGCGACTGTCAGATATTTGAGCGCATCGCGCATATATCCGGCGCGCAAGCTTCGCTCGTACATGACGCGCGCATCGGTGTCAGCCGATGTTTGGGGCGACGCCAGCTTGTGGGGAAGGGAAAGTGAGGCCCTGACGCGGTTCGCAAGCTGTTCATTTGGCCCTTCGAGGACCCGATTGAGCAAGGGCATTGCACGGCCATTATCTTTGCTGGCGAGGTAAAGAAAACCCAGCTGAGCGGCGGAAAGAAGATCCTCCGGATTCGCCTGCGCGATTAGCTCGAATTCAAGCTCCGCATCGGACTTCCGGCCCATGCTGAGCAGAAGGTAAGCCAACTCGCGGTGTAGTTCGATGTTGCCGGAATCGAGTGCGAGAGCATTGCGGAATTCGTAGACGTAGGGGTAACGCGAAGGCAGCAGTTCGCGCGCCTGATCGGCAGCCCGAGGTTCACCGCCGCGTGAGGCGGCCAGCAGTGCGGCAGTGGCTTCTTCGGGATGATTGCGCGCGCGTTCAACGCGTCCCATGTCGAGAAGAACCGATTTCTTCGCAGGCTGCATCCGCCAGGCAGCCAGGTAATGAGTGGCGGCAAGGTCCAGTTCGTCGCGCTGTTCGGCAATCTGGGCCAGCTCATAGTGCACGCTGAACGTGCCGGGCGCGGACGCAAGTGCGGCCGTCCAGCGGGCAATGCCGGAGGCAAGAGGTGAGTCAATGTTCCGGAAAGCTTGTTCCGCTGTGGCGGCGGACTGAGGGTCGGCCGCTTGCTTGCGAATGCGGTCGAACACGCGGCGCGCGACCGCTTTGGCGGGCAGTGGATTCTCAGTGGATTCAAAGCTGAGAAACGCAAATTCGAGCGCCGAGTGCAAATCGCCCGGATCCAGTTCCATCGCGCGCTGGAAGTGCTCCCGGGCGGCGCGATTCTCACCGATTTTGAGGCAAGTGTAGGCTGCATCTTTGTGCGTCGACGCGCGTGCCGGCGCCAACCGGAGGGCTTCATCAAATGCCGCGATCGCGTCTTCGTACGCATTGCCTTTCAGCGCTTTATAGGCGCGGCTCAGAGGTTCGTAATCGGGAGATTGGGCGTTTGCGAGCAGGCAGCAGAAGAGCAGGGCAAAGCGCATATCCGATTGCATAAGGAGTGAAAGCAGTGAGGAATAGTTCTCCGCAAAGTTTGAGGTAGGGACGGTTACCATGGATCTGTGATTTCACCCTCAGTGTCCCCAAACGGCGCCATCGTCATTACCACCATCAACCCGCCTACGGAGGCCGTGCGCCGGATTGCGGACACGTGCGCGGGGTGGACGTTTCTGGTGGTGGGCGATAAAAAGACACCGGCGGACTGGCGGTGGGACGGAGTGACGTTCCTTTCCGCAGCGGAGCAAATGGGCATGGGCAGGTTTGCGGCGGAGTGCCCGTTCAATCACTACGCTCGAAAGAATGTAGGTTATTTGTGGGCCGCGGCTCGCGGCGTGGACCGTATTGCCGAAACGGACGATGACAATATCCCTTACGATACGTTCCTGCGGAACGTAGATCGGCAGGTGGTGGGACGGCCCGTGCGGAAGCGAGGATGGGAGAACGTCTACACGCATTTCACGGACGGCAAGATTTGGCCCCGGGGATTTCCGCTCGAGATGATTACGGAAAGCTTAAACAACAAATCCGAGTTGGGAGAGGAGAGCAGCTACGATTGCCCGGTGCAGCAATACTTGGCGGACGGCGATCCGGATGTGGATGCCGTTTACCGGATGACGATTGTCGCGGAAACGAAATTCCAGCCGAATACCGTGGTGCTGCAGCCGGGCACCTTCTGCCCGTTCAATTCCCAGAACACGATTTTCTGGAAAGAGGCGTTTCCGCTACTGTACTTACCGGCTTATGTCAGCTTTCGGATGACGGATATCTGGCGATCCTTCGTGGCGGAGGTATGCCTCTATGCCATGGGGAAGAACCTCG
>JALYXI010000055.1 GCA_030947245.1 Acidobacteriota bacterium | reverse complement strand
CGCGCCGCAAGCCCGATCGTGATCGACGGCAAGTTGGACGACCGGGCATGGCAGGCCGCACCCGTGATCGACTTCGTCTTCCCCTGGGATTTCCAAACCGGAGCTAAACAGAAGACGGCAGCCAGGCTGCTGTGGGATGACGACTATCTCTACGTGTCGTACGATTGCGAGGACGCGGATATTACGGCGCAATTTCTGGAACGGGACGATCCCACGTATCGCGATGACGCGGTGGAGATCTTCATCAACGCCGATCCATCGCAGACCGGCTCTTACTTTGGACTGGAAATGAATGCCCGCGCAGTGCTGTACGATTATCTGGCTTACAACGCGAAACACTTCTTCAAGCGTTTCAACATGCAGGGCGTGAAGCTCGCAACATCAATCAGGGGAACCTTGAACATGAGCGGCGATAAGGACCAGGGCTGGAGTCTGGAAGTCGCAATCCCCTGGATCAATTTCGAGGAGATCGCCAAGCGGCCTGTGCCGGGAACTGTGTGGAGGGCGAACCTGAACCGTTGGGATGGCGTGGAGCCGAATCGCCGGCTCAGCATGTGGTCCGACCCGCTGCAGAAAACACCGCAACCGCACGTTCCCGAGCGATTCGGAGAACTGGTGTTCGCGCCTTAGTTCTTAGAGATACGAATCACGCGGCTATTCCGCGGGAGCTGGTTCCTGGTCCGTGCCAAGCTTCGCCTTGGCCGCGAGAGATCCCAAAACGGAGCCAATGGCATGAGCGGTCGAACCTAGAACGCCGTGCTGCCCAGTCGCGTGGGAAGCCGGATTCTGCTCTGGGGGTTGGGGCGGCTCCGCGTTTAGAGCGGCTGCAGGCTCTTCGGGCTTTATGCTTTCACGAAGGTCGCGAGTCCGTGCCCGGTGGGCCATCTTCCGCTTCCGTTGTTTGCCGAAGCGTGCTTTATCTCCATTGCGGGCTGACATTTCCTCTTAGGTTACCAGACCTTTTCGGGTGACGTTCCCTATACTGTTGCGCAGAAGCGCTCCACAGCCTTCGCCATCACCTCATCCCCCGGCGAATTCCACAAAGCCTGGTTGAAAATTTCGATTTCGATCGGGCCAGTATATCCAGCGGCATCCACGGCTTTGCGAATCCGCGAGATTTCAATCACGCCATCACCCATCATGCCGCGGCCCTTCAGGTGATCGGGCGGGGGAGCCACCCAGTCGCTCACGTGGAAGCCGAGAATCCGGCCGCGGGCGCGCTCGATCTCCCGGTACAGGTCCGGATCCCACCAGACGTGGTAAACATCGATCACGACCCCCGTATCGCACCGTTCAGCGATGCCGGTGGCTTGGGCGAGACTGGAAATCACGGAACGGTCGGCGGCAAACATGGGATGCAAGGGCTCGATACCAAGCTGAATTCCGCGCTCGCGTGCGTAGGGGGCCACAGCGGCGATTCCCTCTTCCACCATCTGCCTTGCGGCCCCTATGTCGCGGTCGGGCGCTGGGCCGCACACCAGCACCAGCACGCCGGCGCCAAGCGCGGCCGCCTCGTCAACCGCGCGCTTCGTGTCTGCAATCCGCTCGGCGCGTTCGGCCGGAGTCGCGGCGGGGAACATGCCTCCCCGGCAGAGGCTTGAAACATCCAGCCCTTCTTCGCGGACAATCTTCGCGGTTTCCGCCACTCCGATCGCAGCGATTTTGTGGCGCCAAAGCCCGATATGCGAAATGCCGTGGCGGCGGCACGCTTCGGCTGCTTCGCGCGCGCCCCACTGGTCCACCGTCATCTGATTCAGGCTCAGGCGGCTTCTCATAGAGTGAGTGCCGGGATATCCACCCAGCAGCGCTTGCGCCACGACTCAAGGCCCATTTCGGCCACCTGAACTCCCTTAGCACCCTCCAGAAAATCATGCGGGAACGGCGCATCTTCCACCACATGCCGGAGGAACATCTCCCACTGGACTTTGAACGCGTTATCGAACTCGGCATTATCGGGAACGGCTTCCCACTGATCGCGAAAGTCGAATGGATTTGGAATATCCGGGTTCCACACGGCTCTGGGCGTCGTGGCGCGGTGCTGCACCTTGCAATCACGCAAGCCCGCGACTGCCGACCCGTGGGTTCCATCCACCTGAAGAACGAACAGTTCTTCGCGATTGACGCGGACGGCCCAGGAAGAATTGATCTGAGCGATCACACCACCTTCCAGCATGAAGGTTCCGTACGCGGCATCATCGGCAGTGCAGGTGTACGCCTTGCCGTGCTCATCGAAGCGCTCTTCGATATGGGTTGCACCTAAGGCGGAAAGGGACTTAACGGCGCCCACGGTTCCGCCGAGCACATACTGCCAGTGGCAGAACATGTCGAGAATGATGCCGCCGCCATCTTCCTTTCGATAGTTCCACGAAGGCCTCTGAGCCGGCTGCCAATCGCCTTCGAATACCCAGTAGCCGAACTCACCGCGAACGGAAAGGATCTTCCCGAAGAACCCGCCATCGATGAGGCGTTTCAGCTTGCGGATTCCGGGCAGGAAAAGCTTATCCTGCACGATGCCATTCTTCAAGCCGGATTGACGCGCAAGCCTTGCCAGCCGCATCGCCGTCGCAACATCCGGAGCAAGAGGCTTCTCGCTATACACATGTTTACCGGCAGCGAGCGCCGCTTCAATTCCTGCGGCATGCGCGGCCGTGGTCTGCGAATCGAAATAGATCTGATATTCAGGGTTCGCGAGGCATTGCGTGAGATCGGTGGAGAAACGCGTGATGCCGCACCGCGCGCCTAACGCTTCCAGCTTCTGCGCGTTGCGGCCCACCAGAATGGGCTCTGGAAACAGCGTGCCACCATTCTTGAGAGCAACGCCGCCCTGCTGGCGAATCGCGGCAATCGAGCGGAGCAGGTGCTGGTTAGTGCCCATGCGCCCGGTGACTCCGTTCATGATGATGCCTATCGGCTGTTTGCTCATCGAAATCGAATCAGAAGATGAGCTTCAATCCCAACTGCAATTGGCGCGAGCTTCCCAGATCGCCACGGGTAGTGCGGGTTTGTATGATCTGGCCGAACGTGGTCGCCGTTAGAGTGTTCACTGGCTGGCCGAAGTTCGGGTGATTGAGGATGTTGAATGCCTCCGCGCGAAATTGCAGCCGCATTCGTTCTTTAATCAGAGTCTCTTTCGAAAGAGCGACGTCCACGTCCTGCAAACCCGGCGCGGTCAGGATATTCCGGCCGGCGTTGCCGAAGCCAAGATTGTGGCGTACGAAAGCGGCTGGATTCAGCCATAGGCCCGGAGAACGGTTTGGGACGTAGAGCGGTTGCCCGTAAACGTAATCCGGACGGTCGAAGCCTTCCAGGCTTCCGCTGTTATAGACCAGACCCGGGGTTGGCGCAACGCCCGGCGTTACCGAACGGGTGAGCGCGACAATGGGGCTGAACGGGTTGCCGGACTGCATGTTGACGATGGGAGAAAGCGTCCAGCCCTCGGCAAGCCGCTTCGCGAAACTGTTGTTCGCGCGGAAAGGCAATTGGTACACGCCGCTGAGTACGAAGCGGTGGCGCGCGTCGAAGTCGGAAAGAGCGCGCTCCGCGCCGATGGTATAGAAATTCTGGATCTGCGGATTGGAACTGCCTACCGAGTTATTGTCGATTGATTTCGAGAAGGTGTAGGAAGCCGAGAATGTCAGGCCGCGCGACAATCGCCGGTTGGCGGAAAGCCAGAGTCCGTTGTAATTGGAATTCGAAACCGATTCCTGCACGTTGATGCTGGAGAAGCCGGGGATGGGGCGTACGCCGTTGATGCCCTGGTTATAATCGCCATTCAAACGAAGGTGGCGTCCCTGGCTGCCGACATAGCCCGCTTGAAAGACTGTGCCGAAAACCTCCCGCTGCGCGTTCAGGTTGTAGGCATAAACCACCGCGCTCTTGAAGTTGGGGTCCACCGCATTGATCGCGCTGCCGGTTCCGGGTGGTAGATTGAACGGGTTCGCCAGGTTCACATTGCTGGTGTTATTCACTGAAGTGGCGAAGGGTGGATTGGAGCCCAGCCCGCTCACGATATTGGTCACGGGCTCGTCATAGTAGAGGCCGGCGCCGCCGCGGATGACGGTCTTGCCCTGGCCAGAGGGGTCATAAGCAAAACCGAAGCGGGGACCGAAATTCGTGAACTGCCGATGATAAGGGCGTTCTACTCCGCCGGTGCCAACGCGAATCAGCGAGTTGCTCGCGAAATCGTAAACTGCCAGGCGGTTGTGGATCTCGTTGGGAACGCCGTTGTATTCCCAACGAAGTCCCAAATTCAACGTCAGCCTCGCGCTTACGCGGAAATCATCCTGCGCGAAAGTGCCTAAAGCGCTTACACGCAGGCCGGGCGTAGCGGGCAGAGCGGTTTCGGTGGCGGAGCTCGGCGAACCGGCGAGAAATGCGGCCAGATTTGGGAAGTTGATGGTGCCCCCGGTCCCCCCATTGAAGTTGTTGTTTCGAAAGCGGCGGAATTCAGCGCCGAACTTGAGCGAATGGCGTCCTTTGATCCAGGAAAGCGAATCCGCGTACTGGAAAGTAGTGTCGCCGCGGCCTTGCGGGAATCCGGAAATGCCGCCGAATACCGCGCCGCCGGAAATGGAGAACTGCGGGAAAACCGGCGACGGCGAGAGAATGCCGAATGCGGCCGGGTTGTCATGATCGTCCTGGGTGAACGTGATCAGCACGCGGTTCAGGCCGGCGCGCAGTTCGTTGGTGACGGAAGGCGAAAGCACGCGCGTATAGCCCAGCGCGAGCAGTTCGCGTTTGGCCGGGCGGGTGTCACCGAAGCCTGGCAGATTATTGCCCTGCAAGGTGGGCTCGGTACGCTGGTCCCGGTTTGAGATGAAGTTGCCGAAGATGAAATCGCGATCGGAGAAGTTGTGATCAATCCTGCCGGTAAATTGGTTCAAGGTGCGCGTGCGTCCGGCCGGTCCGACGAAGAACGTGCCTGTCGGATCGTTCGCTTTTGGCAGCAAAGGCAGTAACTTTAGCACAACGGGGTTGGTGACGGCCGAAAGCTGCGCGACAGTGGGAACCTGGGTCTTGAGCGACGCCACTTCGCGTCCTTGCCGGCCTTCATAGCTGGTGAAGAAAAACGTCCGGTTGCGCAGAACGGGACCGCCTACGCTGTAACCATAGATATTGCGCTTGAACGGAATAATGTTGCCGGGAGGATCGAAATCATTCTTGGCATCGAACTTCTCATTGCGCACGAACTCATAAGCGGTTCCGTGGACGCCATTGGTTCCGGATTTCGAAACGGCGCTGATCACAATACCGGCGTTGCGCCCATAATCCGCGGAGAAGGCGTTGGTCTGCACCTTGAACTCCTGAATCATGTCGATGTTCGGCTGAAACGTGATTTGGTTCTGCGCCATGTCGCTCAAGTTGATCCCGTCGAACATGTAGTTGGTGGAGTCTTCGCGAGTGCCGGATGCGTTGATGCCGGAGATCCCGATGCCGCTCGGCACCGCCAAGAACGTGCGGTTGTTCGTGCTGGGCGCCACTGTGCCTTGGGTGAGCAGGGCAATATCAAGGAAAAAGCGGCCGTTCAATGGAATCTCGACAATCTTGCGGTTCGTGACCACTTCGCCCAGAGAAGACGATTCCGTCTGTACGCCCGTGCCCGAAGCTTCCACAGTGAGCAGCGTGCTGGCGTCGCCGATTTGCATTACGGGATCGACGCGGCTGCGCTCGGCGACTGCAAGCGTCAGGTTGCTTTGCACGAAGGTTTTGAAGCCTCCTTGTTCGGCGCGAAGCGTGTAGCTGCCGGGCTTTACAAAGGGAAACTCATAATCGCCCGCGGAATCGCTTTTTGTGTTCAGGGCGATCCCGGTTTCGTTGTTGGTCAGATTAAGGCTGACGCCGGGTATGGCGGCATCCTTCGGATCTTTCACCGTTCCGGTGAGGGCGGAGTTCTGCGCGGCCAGCGGAACGGCGAGGAAAAGGAGAGAGAGGGCGGCCCTCCAAGAAAGAAAGCTTCTGTTCTGCATGAGACTCCTGAATGCCAAGACTTAGCTCCGAAACGATTTAACCGTATAGTAACCGGAAAGCGGCGGTTTTCGCATAGAAATCAGGCCGTCACTGTTCGTTGAAAATCTCTACAAAACGGTTGACGGAGTTACGGGCGGCCCCATTTGCCATGAAACACGAACTGATCGAGAGGTTTCCTGGTGCGCGGGCGGCCTTCCCGCTCGCGAAGAGCGGCGTCGCTCGAAGGGTCGCCGTAATAGCCGATGGCCATCATGGCAACGGGATCATGATTTTCAGGAATGCGCAGTTCCCTGCGGGCGCACTCGATATCAAAGCCGCCCATTTGGTGAACCACCATTCCGTCCGAAGTGGCTTGCGCGAGCAGGTTGCCTATCGCCATGCCGGTATCGTGAAATGCGTAGCGGTTTTGCTTGGCGCTGCCGGAAAGCACCAACCGCGCGACGGAAAGAGCCAACACCGGGGCCTGTTTCGCCCAGGCGTTGCCGGGAAGCAGGCAACCAGCCAGTTTTTTGAATTCCGGTTCACCGGCAGTGGCGACCACGAAACTCCAGGGCTGTTCGTTGCTGCTTGACGGCGCCCAGCGAGCCGCTTCGAAGAGGCGGTTCAACTGGTCCTGGGCGACAACGCGCGGGGAAAAGATGACAGGGCTCCAGCGCTCCTGTAGCTCGCGCATAATGGAATGATCAGCCGGGGCGGGATTTTTCACTCTTTTACTATGCAGCTTCTCCCCTCTGAGATGTCTCGATAGTTTGAATAAAAAGTTTCAATTGGACTCTAATCTACTCAGTCAATACACTGGGCCCATGACGACGGACATGGTAAAGTCAGTCCAACTTATGGGAACTCAGGTTGCGCTTCTTCATCGCATCAGCAGCATTGTGAGCTCCGGTTTGGAGCTGGAAACCGTGCTTCGGGAACTTGTGGATCTGATCATGCAGGTAACCGATTCGGATGCCTGCCTAGTGTATCTGGTGGACCACTCGACGAACGAGATTGTTCTTCGCGCTTCGCAATTGCCGCATACACCGGAAATTGGAAATATTCGTTTGAAGATGGGCGAAGGTATCACGGGCTGGGTGGCGGTACACAAGTCCGTTGTAGCTCTCGACAAGAACGCGGCCAGGGATTCGCGGTTCAAGAGCTTCACCAATCTGCCCGAAGATACGTACCAGGCGTTTCTTTCCGTGCCGCTGGTAAGCGGGGGGGATTTGATTGGCGTTATTAACGTGCACCATCGCGATGAACACAAACACACGTCGGATGAAGTGGCGCTAGTTTCATTTATTGGGGAGCAGATGGGCGGCGCTCTCGCCAAATCGAGGCTGGCCGAGCAATCGCAATCGGCGAACCGGCGCATGGAAGCCTTAGCCGCAGTGGCGCAGACCATAGCAGGTGAAAACTATCTGGACCGCATTCTGCAAGCCATTTCCGAAATGGTGGCGGAAACGCTTGATTCGGCGGTTTGCTCCATTATGCTTGTGGACGAAGAGCGTAAGGAATTGGTAATCAGCGCCGCGCGCTGTTCATCGCCGGATTACCTGAATAAGATGCCGATCAAGATTGAGGATTCGCTGATTGGCCGCGTAGTGCGGGAGGGACGGCACATCACGATCCCGAATGTAGTGGAAGAAAAGCAGTTCCATTATCCGGAGCTGGCGCGTAAGACGGGATTAACGTCGCTGCTTTCCGTGCCGCTGCGTTCCCGGGATAAGGTCATCGGAACCATCAACATCTACACGCGGGAACAGCGGCCTTTCACAGAAGACGAGATCGGGTTCGTGAAAGTGGTGGCCGGGCAGGCTGCGATTTCGATCGAGAATGCGCGTCTTATGTCGGAAACGCTCGAAATGAAGCGAACTCTCGAAACCCGCAAGCTGGTGGAGCGCGCGAAGGGAATTCTGCAATCCAGGCACAACCTAACGGAAGAGGAAGCGTATCTAAGGCTGCGAAATGAAAGCAGGCGGCTGCGGCGTCCTATGCGAGATCTGGCGGAAGCGGTGATTCTGGCCGATGACATGAACAAGAAGGGTGACAAGCCGGCGCTGCAGTCTGAGCCGGAAGACGGGGACCTGTTGCAGTAGGCAGCGCCTCTCCATCACGCCAGTTCTTTCAATCGTATCTTCCGGTATTCCACTTTCATAGGCCCACCCACGTGGACTTGGACGCCAATCAGGCCTGAAGGGGCGAAGTGCTCCGCGTCATCGTCGATCACTACGCTCATCAGGCGCCCGTTCAAAATGTGAATCAGCACGTTGCCGCGAATGATCAGGTGATAGGAATTCCAATCGTTCGTGATGAAAGAAGCAAGCTCGCCGGAGGGCTGTAATTCAGAAAGAATGATTGGCTTGCGCCCGGCCAGCACATGCGTCATCTGGCCTCTGAGGGCAAGAAACAACCGGCCCTTCTCCTCGTAGTTCTGGCCGGTATACTGATTGCTCCCATCGATGTCAGCCTGGTAACCGCGCATGGCGAACCTGTTCGATGGTGTTACCGCGTCGGGAACAGTAACGCTTCGGTAGTTGATGCCGCTGTTGCCTCCTGAAGTGATGCGGTAATCGGCTTTCAACTCGAAGTTTTTTGGAGCGCCGCCGCGCCAGATGATGAACGTGTTGCTTTTGAGGAGCGTTTCCGGAGTCACCTCACCGGTAAGCGCGTTGTTTTCAACCCGCCAATACCGGGAATCGCCGTCCCAGCCGTCCAATGTCTTGGAGTTGAAGATGGGAGTAAAACCGGTCTCGTCGCCGCTCGCGGGCTCGGGCCGGTCGCTTTGCTTCGGCTTGTAGGCCGGGCCTTGCTGAGCAATTAACTCATGCTGCAGGGAGAAACCGCCGGCCAAGGCTGCCAGAAAAAGTCTGCGTCCGGGAATCGTCATTTGTTCTGCCTGTGAGAGTATATATTTTCGGCAGTTTTCGTGCACAGTACGTCCTCCCCAGGAAGCTTTCTGCAATCGCCGAAGGATAGCGAAAATAGGCTACAAGTTACCGTGTTATGGTGGAGTTGGTTGTACGTCTGAATCCTTTTGAGGAGCAATCTGCTCCTTGACTTTGATTAAATACATTACTTTTATTAAGTACATTACTTGTCTGCTATCGCCTCAAGCATTTCCGAGTACGGCCGTTATTGCCGGCCAGGGTTAGCCCAAATATTGGAATCACTCGGCTTGGATGCCGAGTACGAGCGGGCGCAAGGAGATCGTCTATGGAGGCGCATTGCAGGCGCATCGGTAGAGGTGTTGGATGTGGTTGGCGGATACGGCGCCTGCCTTTTTGGACACAACCACCCTGACTTGATCCGGGAAGCGATCGATGTTCTTGCGACTAACGCGGCGATTCTTTCACAAGGTTCGTGCCGGACTGCCGCCGCGCAGCTCGGCAGATCCCTTTCTGAACGGGTAGGCGATCACGTCGTCACGTTCACGAACTCAGGGACGGAAACAGTGGAAGCTGCCATGAAACATGCCATTCTGGAACGCCGTAAGCCGGTAATGTGGGCGGTAAAGGGCGCGTTTCACGGTAAAACGCTTGGATCGGTACAACTCACTTCTTCATACGCGGAGGCATTCTCAGGTTACGGGCCGGCAGTCCGATTTCTGGATCCCGAAGATCCTGTTGACTGGGCGTTGGCCGCGAAAGCGGCAGGCGAAGTTTGCGCCGCGTTTATTGAGCCGATCCTCGGAGAGGGAGGTGTCAAGCCTCTGCCCCGTTCCTTTTGCGACTGGCTCTCGGGGATCTGCCGCAATGAAGGAATCGTTCTAATCGCAGACGAAATACAAACAGGTATGGGCCGGACGGGAACGTTTCTAGCTTGCACGTCCATGGGTATCGATCCGGATTACGTGTGCCTCTCCAAAGCACTCGGAGGCGGGATCGCAAAAATCGGCGCGTTGCTGGTGAAACGCGCGCGGTACCGGGAAGAGTTTTCCATTCTGCATAGTTCCACTTTTGCGGAAGATGATTTTAGTTGCAGAGTGGCGTTAAAAGCGCTGGAAATCCTGGACAGGGACGGCTTACCCGCAAGAGCCTTGTCGACCGGCGGATATCTACTGGCTCGACTGGAAGAACTGCGCCTGCGCTTTCCAGGCGAAATCCGGGAAGTTCGCGGCCGCGGTCTCATGATCGGGGTAGAGCTTCATGACCTTTCCAACTCGCGCTCCAATTCGTTCCGCGTGCTTTCCAGCCAACGGTACCTGGGATACCTGGCGGCAAGCTATTTGTTGAACGTGCACCGGATCCGGATTGCTCCCACACTGAGCAGTCCCTTTACGCTCCGGCTCGCACCGTCGGCATATTTTTCCCACTCCGATGCGGACCGCGTCGTGAACGCACTCGCCTTTTTTTGCGAGGCGGTTCGAGCCCTGGACGTTGCGCCACTGATCGGGCATCAACTCGGAAAAGCTCCCATGCCGCCCAGGGATTACAGGGCTGGCGCGCGGTGCGCAGCTCCTCCGCTCGAAACGCCCGCGCGTGTCGCTTTTGTCGGCAATTTCATCTTTCCTGAACACGCCATTTTATTCGATCCCTCTCTCGCGGCGTTCGCGTTCGATGAGATCGCCTTCTACCTGGAGAGAACTGCGCGCCTGATCGGTCCAAATCTCTGTGAAGCGATTGACGTCGTTTCCGCCATAGGCGGCAAAGTGAGTCTCCGGTTTATTGGCCTTAGCCTCACTGCGCGCCAGATTATGACCGCCGTACGCGGGAAGGATGCCTCCTGGGTGATGGAGAAGATTTCTTCGGCGGCGGCGATGGCTCGGAATGCAGGCTGCACAGTGCTCGGATTGGGTGGACAGACTTCGATTGTGGCGATGAACGGATTCCTGCTTCGAGGTCAGAAGATTGCACTGACTTCCGGAAATTCACTCACTGTAGGAACCGGTTTAAGGGCGCTCCGGCGCGCCATGGCCCACGCAGGTATGAATGGCGCGGATTGCAGACTGGGGGTTGTCGGAGCGAACGGCAGCATCGGAGCCACAGTGTGCAAAATGATGGCTCCTGAGGTCGCCGAATTGCATTTGATTGTACGCAGCCTGGACACCCCAACGCTGCGTACCTTAGTTCGCGAGCTAAAGGCAGCCGCTCCCCGCACCAGAATCACCGTTTCGGATAGCCTGGGCGAACTGAAAAGCTGTACGGCCATTGTCTGCGCCTCGAATTCACCGGACCCACTGCTCTTTCCCGAACATCTTGCCCGCGATGCCGTTGCCATTTGCGATTTGGCAGTGCCGGGCGATGTGGCGGATTCCGTCTTAGAAGAGCGCCCGGAAGTGGTAGTGGTGCGGAGCGCTTTGGTCCGATTGCCGGAGACTAATAACTTTCAGATCAGCGGTATGCCTCTTCCGCCAGGACATGTGTTCCCGTGCATGGCGGAGACGCTGCTGATGGGACTGGAAGGTTTGGGAACTCCTGGCCTGCCGGACCGAATTGATCCGGCAGGCGTAGCGAGGATCACGCAGCTTGCAGAAAAGCATGGCTTCATCCTGGCGCCCTGATAAGCATGCAACCGCCTCCTTTAGGCCAAGATTGCCGGATGCAGGCACATACTCAGCACGTTAGCCCAGCCACGGCGTCCGTTGCGGCGGAAGCAGAATACAATGCCAGTCAGGCCCGAGCCCATTAAGCTCATCGACATGGGCTCTGGCGTGAGAGTTGTGGTTGCATCTGGAAAGATTACAGGGCCGGCGACCTGGGAGCTCTAGAGACCATCGTTCACTGTCATCCCTGCAGGCGACGTTACCCATTCATTCGTGGGGGCGGGTACGATAGTCAGCATGGCATCGCTTCCGATCTTCTCAACCACTATAGATGAGTATCTGGCGTGGGAAATGGAATCGGCTTCGAAGCACGAATACTTCGACGGCAAAGTGGTCGCGATGGCAGGCGCGTCCTTTACACACGCGCTAATCGTCAGCAATCTCAGCCGCATCTTGGCAGAGCACTTAACGGAAACTCCCTGCCGCGAGTTCGGGTCTGACCTGCGCGTTTCCGCGGCCGCTGGCCGCCTTATCTGCTATCCGGACATCACGGTCGCCTGCTCGCCGTTTGAGTTTCTACCCGATGCGCCCGAGACTTTGACAAATCCGGTCTTCCTCATTGAAGTGCTGTCGCAATCCACCCGCGCTAACGATCGCGGGTATAAGCTGCCGTTCTATCGCGAGATTCCGTCAGTCCGCGGATATCTCCTTATTGAGCAGGATCGTGTCTCCGTGGAATACGGCCGCCGCATTTCCGGCGCTCAGTGGCACGTCGAACTCACCGCTGACCGAACAGCAGTTCTCGATCTCGCGCCAATTCGATGTCAGACTGCGGTCTCCCGGATCTATTCAGGGGTCGAAACCCTCGCGTAGCTGCAGCCAAAACGCGCTAATAGTTTTGGCGCTTACTGTCTCACCGGCACCCAGACCCGTGACGCCGCTGCCAGATCCACCCCAGCCTTCTCCGTCCGCACCTTCACCGGCTGAAGCCCGCTTTTTCCCTCAGGCTTCGCTTCAAATGTCATTAAGTATTGGTGCTCCAATCGCGCCTCCAGTTCATCCAAATAGGGCGCAAACGAAACCGGACTCTGAAACCCTTGCCAATATGCCTCTCCACCGGTCTCATCCGCCAGCCGCGATAAATAGCTTTGCCCCCAGTTTGTCTGGTAGTAACTATGCCCCGCATGCCCGGCGCCGGCATAGTAAATCGAGTGCACTAGGATACCCGCTTTCTGCGCGTCCTCAATCGCCCGGTTCAGGTAGGGATTTTGAATGTCCCCGCCCGGATACAACCCATCAATCCCGCTCGTTACCATCAGCGCTTCCCGGCGCCCGCCATAGGCAGGCCACTTCTTGATTCTTTCGGACAACGCCACATAGGGACTCGCCACCACACCCGGGATTCCAAGTGGAAGCCGCAAGGAACGTGCAGCCGCATCGTGATCGCTGGTGAACGCGTGGGCGGAAATTACTGTCCCGTTCCGCATATAGTCCACACCAATTTCCGTGCTTGCCGGCTGCGCCCGCATGAACTTGCGAAGGTCTTCCAGTTGCAGACCCAGATCGGAATCGGCCCCGTCATCGATCATCACCAGAAGCTGCAGCCCGGAGTTCGCCGGCTGCCAGTCCGTGACAGGCGCCTGATCTTTGCCCTGGCGCACCACAACGTCGGCGCGGTTCACCACCGGCGCCGGTTTCGAGTGGCTTCCTTCCGCCGTTACTACCATACGGGCGGGCACACCCTGCCCGAATGCCGCGGCAACTACGGCAAATGCACACACGAACCGCATACCTGTTGGATGCTTTCGAGATCAACACGAACACAATGCGGGCAGTTCGGGAAGTACGGCACAGTCCATTTCCACAGCGCCGAGGAATCAGGTAGCCGCCGGCCGTTTGCGCTTGGCTCCGTCTTTCTTCTTTGCCGCGACGCCCCGCCTCCGTTCGCTTTTCGGCTTCCGCCCGCGCACGGTCAGCAGAACCGGAGTCCCCTCAAACCCAACCCTCTTACGCAATTGGTTCACGAGGTAGCGTTCATGAGAAAAGTGCAGCGGGCCCTGCCCGTCGGTGAAGAAAATGAAGTGCGGCGGACGAACGGAGGCCTGGGTCACATACAGAACCTTTCTCTCTTCAAAATGCAAGCCCTCCACAAACCGGTTCAATTCGCCGGTAGTTACGCGCTTGCTGGCCGAATCGTACACGCGCTTGATGACCTTAAAAAGGTCCGTCACGCCCATCTTGGTCTTCGCCGACAGAAACTCCAGCGGCGCATACTCCAGAAACTTCAGCTCGTCCCGCAGGTTCCGCTCAAACTCGCGCTTCTTCCCTTCGCCAATCAGGTCCCACTTATTCACGCACAGGATCAGCGCCCGCCCGCCTTCGTCCGCGTAACCGCCGATGGTTGCATCCAGGCCCACAACGCCCGCCGTTGCGTCGAGCACCAGCAGCACCACATGGGACATCCGGATATTCCGCCGCGCCATCACCACGCTCATCTTCTCCGCCATCTCATGCGTCTTGCCCTTGCGCCGGATCCCGGCGGTGTCCACAAACAGAAACTCATGCCCGTTGTGCGTCACCCGCTCATCCACCGAATCACGCGTCGTTCCCGCAATCGGCGAAACAATCACCCGCTCCTTCGCCGTTAGAGCATTCAGCAGCGTCGACTTTCCTACATTCGGCCGCCCGATGATAGCAACCTTAATAACGCCCTCTTCTTTCTCCTTCTCCTGCTCCGGAAATCCCGCGGTCACATGCGTCAGCAAGTCCTCAACCCCGATGTTGTGCTCTGACGAAACGGGAAAGATGTCCGGAATCCCCAAAGAATAAAAGTCGTGCCGTAGATCCTGCTTCTTCCCCGTATCCGCCTTGTTCACCGCGAGCGTCAGCGGCCGTCCCAGCTTTCGCAGCATCTGCGCCAAATCGCGGTCGGGACCCGTAATCTCCGCGCGCCCATCCACCAAAAAGATAATCTGGTCTGCCATATCGAGGGCAAACTCCGCCTGCTTTAGAATCTGTGACGGAATATAATCCTCGTCCCGCACGACGATGCCGCCGGTATCGATAAGCTCGAACGGCTTGCCATCGAACGTGGCCTGCCCATGAATGCGGTCCCGCGTGATCCCCGGCTCATCCCCTACAATCGACCGCCGCTCTCCGGTGATCCGGTTAAACAGCGTCGATTTGCCCACGTTGGGGCGCCCCACGATCACGACAGTCGGCATTATCCTAAGGCTACTTCAGTGTTCAGAATGTTAGGGCGCCAGCGGCGAAAGGAGCATCACTTCTTCGGAGATGTGAAAGCCATGCCCACCAGAGAATCCGCACAGCCGTAGTACAGAAACCAGCGTCTTTGAAAGAAGACCAGGCCCTCCGCGAAGGTGGTGCCAGCGGCATATTGGCCGGAACGCTCGAAGGGCAACTCGGGTTGAAAAAACGGCTCGTCCAAGCGCGCGAGCAGATGGGCGGGATTGTTCGCGGAGAACAAGGCCTGGCCCGCGCTGTAGGTACTGGGAGCCAGCTTTGGATCCCGGTCGATTTCGGCGTTCTTGCCGTTGTAGATCATGACAATTCCGCGAGCCGTAAGTACCGGCGGCGGGCCGACTTCCGGAAGAAAGCTGTCGAAATGGCCAGGCCGCTTTTCCAGGAGAGCGACGGGCCTGCCGCCGCTGTCTTCCACGGGCTCCCAATCGATCAAATTACCGGATGTGGCCAGGCTGATCTGGCCCTCGCCCCAGTACATCCAGTATTTCCCATTGATCCGCGCGGCAATCAGGCGTCCTCCGGAAAGCTTAGTCACAATTCCGGCGGATTTATACTTCAGGCCTGCGTACTTGCCGCCGTAGGCTTTTGCGAGAGCAGGGCCGTGTTTGGTCCAGTGGTGCAGGTCGCGCGAAGTAGCCACCCCGACGTCGTAGGTTGTGCGGTTCCATTGTGTGTACGTCAGCACGTAGGCGCCATCCCCGGACTCGACAATGCGCGGATCTTCGCAGCCGCCTTCCCATTCCCGGCTCTTCTGATCGTCATTCGCGGGATAGAAGACAGGCTGCGCTTCGCGCCGGAAATGAATGCCGTCATCGCTTACGGCCAGGCCCAGACGGGAGGTGTGGCCGCCAATCGCCATTTCGCCGCTATCATCCTCGGCACGGTAAAGAACGTAGACCTTGCCGTCGCGCACCACCGCCGCAGGATTGAATGTGTGCAGCGCCTCCCAATGAACAGGGAAGTTACGAAGCGGGTCTTGAAAGATCGATACCGGATTGGGCGCAATGAGCGGGCCGGCATCAGGCGGCCGGTGAAACGGGCCAAGGGTCCAATCGGCCTTTGGACCGGCAAACGCGAGAGCGGCTAGAACGCATGGCAGCAGCGCGAAACAATTGCGATTCATTCCCTTCCCAAGCTTGACGCTGCAATGCTAGCAGATATAGAGGACGGCCAAGTATCTCTGCTCAAATCTCTGCTCAAATTTGTCGCGGGTCTTCAGGTAATCAAAATTTTATGCGCTGGGCCTGTCGAATTTGGCAAATTCATCCGTCGTATGGGCAGGAGACAGAAAACATGCAATACCTACTGTTGATCTACGAAGACGAAAAGCGATTTGCCACCGGATTTCCTGAGGCCGAATTTGCTGAATATGGTGCGTTCGGAAAGAAGAACGCCGGCGCCATTAAGACCGGAAACGCACTGCAACCGACCGGCACCGCGAAAACGGTGCGCGTGCGCGACGGAAAAACAACGGCCACGGATGGGCCTTTCGCTGAAACCAAGGAGCAACTCGGCGGCTATTATCTGATTGAGGCGAGTGGTCCGGATGAAGCCGCTTCGATTGCCAGCGGCATTCCGGCGGCCCGCTACGGTTCCATCGAAGTGCGCCCCATCATGGTCTTTTCTTAGGCACGCAGGCGCCGGATTCCTCTCCGGCGCCTACCCAAATCATTCGATGCGTTACATGATGTTGATCTATAGGCAGGAAGCCGAATTCACAGCAAGCGGTGAGATGCGGCAAATCGCCGCGGCGCATTTGGCTCTGATGGAGGAAGCCTCGCGCCGTGGCATCTTCCGTGCTGCCGACCGGCTAACGGACGCGGCAACCGCGACTACGGTGCGCGTGCACGGCGGAAAGGTTTCGGTGACCGACGGTCCGTTCGCCGAAACGAAAGAGCAACTCGCCGGATACTATATTCTTGATTGCGAAAATCTCGACCAGGCACTCGAGTGGGCTACCAAAGTTCCGGCCGCCTGGCGCGGCTCCGCTGTTTGTGTGGAGGTCCGCCCCGTCCGGGAGATTCGCAAACCTGCGGGTTTGAATGACGAACGCTGCGATCATCGAGTCGATCTTCCGGAGTGAGTCCGGCCGCATCATCGCCAGCCTCATCCGGGTTTCCCGTTCCTTCGACCTCGCCGAAGAAGCGCTGCAGGACGCGCTTGCCGCCGCGCTGATTCATTGGAGCACAGCAGGCGTACCGGAGAATCCCTCAGCATGGATTACTGCTGTTGCCCGTCGCAAACTGATCGACTACGCGCGGCGGGAGCAGACACGGCGCAGTAGCGAAGACCAACTGCAATACGAAATGAGTAATTCGCCGGGCTCAATGAACGCCGAATTAGACATGACTGCCCCGGGTGAAGACGACCGCCTCCGGCTGATCTTCACCTGCTGTCATCCCGCCCTGAATCAGGAAGCGCAGGTTACTCTCACGCTCCGCACCCTCGGCGGGCTCACCACATCAGAGATTGGTCGCGCCTTTCTCATTTCCGAAACGACGCTTGCTCAACGCATTGTGCGAGCCAAGCGTAAGATCCAGCAAGCCCGCATTCCTTACGAAGTTCCTTCGGAGAAGGCCCTTCCCCAGCGTCTCTCGGCAGTGCAGACGGTTCTGTATCTCATCTTCAACGAAGGGTATTCCGCCAGTTCCGGCGATAGCCTCATTCGGCGTGAACTCTGTTCTGAAGCCATCCGTCTTGCCCGGACTCTGTGCGAACTTATGCCCGCTCCCGCCGAAAACTTAGGGCTGCTCGCGCTTATGCTCCTGCATGATTCACGCCGCGACACGCGCGTAAGCAGCGGTGGAGAGTTGGTTCCTTTGGACGAACAAGACCGAACCCGGTGGAACGGCTTGGCGATCGAGGAAGGACTGAAGCTTATAGACTGTGCTTTGCGCCGCCGTGACGTTGGACCGTATCAACTGCAAGCTGCGATTGCCGCCGTTCACGCCGAAGCCAAGACAGCGGTCGCGACCGACTGGAAGCAGATTGCCCTTCTCTACAAAGAACTTGCCGGGCTGCAGGCATCCGCGATTATCGCCCTGAATTACGCCGTCGCGATTGCCATGAGCGAAGGTCCCGGTCGGGGGCTTATTCTGCTGGATCAGCTTGGGTCCTCCGGCGAACTCGAATCCTATTATCTGTACCACGCGTCCCGGGCCGATTTGCTCCGGCGTCTGCGCCGCAAAGAGGAAGCCACAGTAGCGTACCAGCGTGCTTTGTCGCTTACCGCCAATGGCATCGAGCGCCGTTATTTGCTTAGGCGCCTGAACGAACTGATTGATTCATAAATCAGCATGCCCAGCATTTCTGGCGGCTTGTCGGCACTTTGCCTTCAGCCCGCGGCTAAAGCTTTACTTGTTGAAAGCCGCCCTTTGTGCGTTCATAAAGCCAGATGGCGCCGAATACGAGGAGCAGGATTGCGGGAAGGATGGCTACATAACGAAAGCTGGTTTGCGCGGCAATGCCCAAGATGTCGTTGAGGCGGTCGGGCGGGAGCGCATTGAACGCCGCTTTGCCTCCGGCGAGATGGACCTTCGTATTGTCGAAAACTTTGCCCATTTGCGGCAGCACGAAGTAAATGGACAGCGTACCGGCCGTGCCCATAAGCCCCATGAGAAGCGCGCCGCCCCGGGGAAAGCGTTCGGAGGCGGCGGCGAGCATGGTGGGCCAGAGATAGCAGACACCCACGCCCCACACAGTGGCGGCCAAGAGGCCTGTGATGGGAGAGTTTGCGACGCTGAGGAGAAGAAGACCGGCGCTACCGAGAAAACAGGAGACCCACAGCAGGCCGACGGGCGACAACTTGTGGACGGCGGCTCCTGCGAAGTGCCGCATTACGAACATCAGACCGCTCACGTAGACCAGCAGTACGATGCCGGGCATGTGGACGGTTCGGGAAAGGGCAAGATCGACCCATTTGCCGGGCGCAAGTTCTGTTGCGGCAGTGAGGAACATGGCCAGAAACCAAACAATAAACATCGGGCGGCCCAGTTCGGCGAACATCTGGCGCGTGGTGACGCCGCTGGCCTTGCGTTCGGTAGCGGGGAACTTGGTGCCAAGACACACGGCCAGAAAGACGAGCGCCGGGATGAGCACCACCGACAGGCGTATCTGCCAGTTCAGTCCCAATTGCCCCAGTGCGATGGCGGAAATGCCGCCGATGATGAGGCCGCCGGGCCACCAGGCATGCAGCGCGTTCAGGCGTTTCGTTTTTTCGTCGGGGTACAGGGTGACAGTAAGCGGATTGATGACGGTTTCGACCAGGCCCCAACCGATGCCGGTTGTCAGCATACAACCATAGAGAAACCAGTAGATGTCTTGGCCATGGACAAGATTTGCCGCGAAAATCTTGGCTGTGGTTCCAGCCAAAAAGCAAAGGCTGGAGAGCGCCAGGAGACGGCCCATTCCAAGATAATCGAGCAAAGGACTTCCGATGGCAATGGTAAACGCGAAACCGAGAAATTCGACTCCCAGGATGGAGCCGGTCATCTGAGCGGAGCGGAGGGGGTCAATAGGATCGAAGAAGGTGCGCTGAAGATCGCCCGCGATTGCAGTTTGGATGGCGGAGCTCATGCCGGCGGTCGCAAGCGCGATGACACTCAGGATGAAGATGCGGCGCTTATTGAAACTGGCGTGACGATCGGGAGACGCGCCTACGGTGGCGGACTGAGTTGCCATTCTTTGAGAACTCCTGATTTCAGAGGCAGGGTGACGGACCGCTTGAAACGAAGCTCAGTATACTACGCTCGGAACGCGTGGGCGTGAGCGGTGCAGGCCGGCGCGGCAAGGAAATCCCGGATCTCGCGATCCATCACGGGGGAGAAATCGCGGTACCAGCGGCGAACGGAACCCAATGAGCTGGGGACGTGGGCGCATACAAGGGAATCGGCCTCCAACTCGAGCGCGGCGCAAGCTTCGGCCGAAGCTACGGGTACGGCGGCGATGACGCGGGCAGGCTCCATCTGGCGAATCAAAGTGGCGGCGTTGCGCATGGTCGTGCCGGTTGTAAGGCCGTCATCCACCAGAATCACCGTTTGGCCGGAGACCGAGAGGGGCGGGCGGTCCTGGCGATAAGAGAGTTCGCGCCGGTTCAGTTCCGCGCGCTCCCGGGCGATGGTGCTTTCAAGTTCGTGAGAAGTGACCGGGTAACGGTCCAGCATTTCGGGATCGAGCGTGCAAAGGCCGCCGGTTGAGAGTGTGCCGAGCGAGAGCTCAGGCCGGCTGGGGTGGGCAATCTTTCGGATTAGAAAGACATCTAGCGTAACCCGTAAGACTCGGGCAATTTCGGCTGCCACAGGAACGCCGCCGCGAGGAATTGCCAGAACCAAGCAATCCGGCGGTACGCTCTGCTTCAGCAGCGTATGACCGAGAAGGGAACCAGCGGCGGTCCGGCAGATAAAGGGGAGCTGGTTTTCAGTAGGAAAGAGGGATGCGAAGGAGGACCCGGTGATTGTTGTCGTCACTTTCAAGCTCGCACGCGATAACGTTCTCATTATCCGATAAAAAACTCTGATCTGCCAAATAAAGACCGAGGGGGGAATGTGACCTTTCGTTCGGAAGACCTAAAGTTCTGACCAAAGCGACCGATGAACAGGTAACGGCATTTGTGCGCGTTATGAAATTACCTTTAGGAGCGAAAGTTTTCATCGGTTGCACAGTCGCAACGGCCCTTGGTCTCCTGGTCTACGCGCTGCCGGAGTGGAGTGGACCTGAAACCCTCCGGTGCCTTA
Organism: Acidobacteriota bacterium; assembly: GCA_030947245.1. Classification (GTDB taxonomy): domain Bacteria; phylum Acidobacteriota; class Terriglobia; order Bryobacterales; family Bryobacteraceae; genus JALYXI01. The sequence continues at coordinate 1,910 of JALYXI010000055.1, read as the reverse complement.
TGTATGTGGGGGCGTCCCTACTGGCTGCAAATTGGAAAGTGAAGCTTCCGGGGATTTCGGGGACGATGTCAGTCACGTTCGTCTTTGTTCTGATCGGGTTAGCCGACCTGAGCCTGCCGCAAGTGGTGGCGGTTGGACTTGCGGGAACCAGCGGACAGCTTTTGTTCCGGGCAAAGACACGAAATTGGGTGCGGCTCCTATTCAACTTGTCGAGCAGCACGCTGTCATCCGCGGCATGTTTCGCTGTTTATCATGCGGCGGTGCTGCGGAAATGGGACAGCAGCCTGCCTATGCTGCTCTTTTTCGCGACCGCAGCCCAGTTCTCGATGAATACGGGATCTGTGTCAGTGGTAATTGCGCTGACGGAGGGGAAATCGCCCTGGCGTGTCTGGAAGGAAAACTTCCTATGGACAGCATCGCATCACTTTGTAGGGGCTGGGCTGGCAGCTCTCTTTCATGTTGAGGAGAGTTACCTGGGATGGCAGGGCACGGTACTGACTGTTCCGGTTATCTACTTTGTGTACCGGTCCTATTCCATGCATTTGGAACGGCTGGAATCGGCAAGGAAGCATGCCCAGGAGATGGGGGACCTGCACTGGAGAACAATTGAAGCGTTGGCGCTTGCAATCGATGCGAAAGATGAAACGACGCATAACCACTTGCTCCGCGTGAAGGTGTACGCAACCGAAATCAGCAAAGAATTGAACTTGGAAGAGATTGAAATGCAGGCGATTCAGGCGGCAGCGCTCCTGCACGACATTGGAAAGCTGGCTGTTCCGGAGCATATCATTTCGAAGCCTGGGAAACTGACTGCCGAAGAATTCGAAAAAATGAAGGTGCATCCGGTGGTGGGCGCGGAGATTTTGGAGCGGGTCCGTTTTCCGTATCCCGTGGTTCCGATTGTCCGCTCACACCACGAGAAATGGAATGGAAAGGGGTATCCGGCGGGATTGAAGGGCGAAGAGATTCCGATCGGTGCCCGCATTCTGGCGGCTGTGGATTGCCTGGACGCGCTGGCCAGCGACCGGCAGTACCGGAAAGCGTTGCCGCTGGACGAAGCAATGGCATTTGTGGAGGGCGAATCCGGACAGAGTTTCGATCCGAAAATCGTTGAGATCTTGAAGCGGCGGTACGTGGAGCTGGAAAAAATGGCGACCTCCCTGCCCAGCGGAGATGAACCGAAGCTCTCGAAGAACGTGAAAGTGGATGCGGGCGAGGGGCCGGCTTCCGGATACGCGGAAACGAACGAGGCGGGTAGCGGCCCGGTTCAGATCGATTTTCTTAAATCGATTACTGCGGCACGGCGTGAATTCCAATCCCTGTTGGGAGTTCTGGAGGAGTTGGGGACATCGCTCAGCGTGGATGAGACGCTGGCGTTACTGGCCAAACGATTGAAAAAGATGATTCCTCACGAATCTTCCGCCATCTTCGTGAGGGAAGGGGATCTCCTGCTTCCTGCGCAGGCCGCAGGTGATGAGGGGTATTGGATTCCGCGGACAGCCATCCGTGTAGGTGACGGCCTGACGGGCTGGGTGGCAGAGAATCACCAGCCGATTGTAAATGGAAACCCCAGCGTGGAGCCCGGATACTGGAATGGAGGGACTGCACTGTTATCCGCGATCTCGGTTCCCTTCGAGGCGAACGGCGTCGTGGTGGGAGCGGTCAGTTTGTATAGCCGGCAAGTGAATGCGTTCACACAGGATCATTTGCGGGTGTTACTGCAGATCAGCCCCAGGGCGGGACTGACGCTTGCGAACGCGTTGCAGCACGAAAGGACCGCTGCTTCGGCTGCAACGGACGAACTCACTGGCCTGCCAAATGCCCGGTCTTTGTTCCTTTACTTTAGCGAGAGGCTGGCAGAGGCGCTGGAGCGGAATGCCAGCGGAACGGTGCTGGTGATCGATCTGGAC
>JALYXI010000288.1 GCA_030947245.1 Acidobacteriota bacterium | reverse complement strand
CCCGCAATCCCGACATCGAAGAGCGCCCGCTTGGAGTAAATGGCGGAACGGATACGGATGAAAGCGCCGAGCGTGCCGGTGAAGGTGGGGGCGGGCAGAAAATACGGGAGGCTTGCGTCAATGCGGTAGTATACGCACGCGACGTAGTGGCCGCACTCATGCGCCAGAAGAATGGCCAGCAGAGTGAGGGAGAAGGGAATCCCGGGCAGCAGAGAGAGCGGGTGAGTCCAGCTATTCCAGAACACGCCCAGATCGCGGTCGGCGTCAAAGAACGGCAGATTGCGGTCGAAATTGAACTGCATTCTCGCCCCCACCACCGTCGTGGTCAGCAGAGTGGCTAAAAGCAGCAAAACGTGTAGCCAGACCCGCTGCCTGGGCCGGACGGCCGCAGGCTCGAATACCTGGGACGCCCGCGGAGAAACGGCGGGATACGAGGAGGAAACCGGCGGGGAAGAGATTGGCGGAGACGGCACGTGCCTCGCGGTTATTGGAGCGTTTGCAATTCTTTGCCGGGCTTGAACCGCACTGCCTTGCCGGGCGGGATGGAAACCTCGGCTCCGGTGCGCGGATTGCGGCCGATTCCGGTTTTCCGCGGTTTTACGGTGAAAACGCCAAACCCGCGCAGCTCGATGCGGTCCCCGCGTTCCAGCGCCTTCTTCATTTCATCGAAGACGCGCTCGACAGCCATCTCCGCTTTGGTCTTGGTGATTCCTGTCTTGTTCACCACCTCGTTGATGATGTCGAGTTTGATCAGAACGCCTCCGAAGCTGTCAAGTCAATGATATAGTTGAGCTTACAACATGTCAAGCCATCCGGCGCACCCGCGCGGCCAGCCTGTGGCGGCGGACCTGTTCCGGCGAGCGTGCGCGCAGTTTGCTACTGGAATCGCCGTGGTCACCGTCCTGGACCGCGCCGGAGCGCCGCACGGGATGACGATCAATTCGTTCGCCTCGGTTTCGCTCGACCCCGCGCTTGTGCTGATTTGCATTGACGACCGCGCTACGATTCTTCCGCAATTGCTTGCGGCGGAGTCGCTTGCCATCAATGTGTTAGCGGAACACCAGAGTGATCTTTCCAGCCGATTTGCGCGCAAAACGGAGGACCGGTTCGAACAATTGGAATGGACCACGGGCGAACTCGGCAGTCCGATCATTGCAGGAACGCTGGCCGTTTTTGAATGCACGCTGGTCCGAAGCGTAGAGGCGGGCGATCACCACATCCTGATCGCCGCGGTGCAGCTCGCCGCGTGGCGTGAAGCGCGCCCGCTTCTCTATTTCAACAGCAGCTATCAAGCACTTGGCGAGTAGGCACTGGGCTAGTGAGCCCCGACCGGCTCTTCTTCGCGGGAGAAAACGAAATCCAGATTGCCTGCGGAATCGAACGGCATCTCGATCGGGCTGCTCAGGATGTCCATGGCCGGGTTGCGCTCCACTTCGGAGCGGAGGTTCTCGCTCAAAAGCGCCGGGTTCAGTTCCAAAGTATTTTTGACCCAACAGATTCGAAGCTCGCTCAGATCAATCAGGCCTACTGTGGGCGCGATGGTCGCGAGGCATTCGCGATCGCTCGGAAAATGGAGAGGGGTTCGAATGGCCGCGGGGGTGGAAGCGGTAAGCGAATTAATGCGTGTCGGCGTCCAGTCGATCTTACTGAGAAGCCGGTCGGACACCACGTCCGCCATTCCGAGCCCGACGCCGTTGCCGTAGCTGTTCGGATGAAGATCGCGAATGAACAACCGCGTGAACGTAGGCGTATCGGGCCACGGATTGTATTGGCCGTGCACTCCGCGGTTCGCCACTTTGGTGTCAAAGCCGGCGCCACTGATCGGCTTGCCGATCTGGTCGAGAATCAGGATATGGCCACTCACCGGCAGATGCGCCATCCAGGATTTCACCAAGGCCAATAGCTCTTCTTCGCGCTGCTCCATGCTTTCGACGGGCACGGCGGTAAGCTGCGCCGTGTTGTGGTTTGCGTCTTCCAGGATGGCGAGGCCGCCCAGAATCTTACCGGAGGAAAGCACCTGGCGGCCGATGCTGAGGATTACGCGTTCCAGGCCGAGGTTGAAGGCGTAGGTGTGATAACGCTGGGCTCCATGAAATTTTCCAAGCCCGATGGCCATCATCTTGAACAGGCCGCTTTCGATCTTGCCGGCGAAATCGGTATGCCACTTCACGCGGCCCACCAGCATGACACCGTCCGCGTTGAACGCATTGCGGTCCATGAAAGTCTCGATGCCATCGGCGCTGTTTCCGAGCGAAACCACTTCGAGCGAGCTGACGACAGGGCATCCCATGGTCTCTTCGATGATGCCGTAATGCGCCAGAACGTCGGCCTGGCCTTCGGCGGTGGCTGCGCCATGGCTTCCCATCGCGGGAAAGATGAAGGGGTGCATGCCGGAATCTTTCCAGAACTGAACCACGGCCCGCACAATGGTTGCGATGTTTGCAATGCCGCGGCTTCCTACCCCGATCGCAATCCGGGATCCCGGCTTCAGGCGCGTTTGAAACGATGCGGACGAGAGTTCCTTACGAACTACATCGGGAATGTTGGAAAGGCTTCGGTCGGGAAACTTCTGCCGCGCCATGAAAACTCGGGGAAACTGCATAGGCGAATTATATCGTCAAGTATTCCAGCCATCCGCGAGCTTCTTGGCGTACTCGTCGGAGGCAAAAAGCTCAAAAGCAAAATCACCGGGCGCGAGAGCCTTGAACGGCGTCATGGTCTGGTAACAGATGAACAGGTAGTCCGCAAACCGCTGGTAGAACTCGAGAAAGTGGGCCGATAAAGCGCCGATCTCCGGGGGCTGGGCGAATACACTGCCTAAACCGATAGCGCGGGAGAAAATGGATCGCTGGTCGTTGATTCCCCAGCTCCTCAGCTTGCCCGCCAGAGCAGGAGGCGGATGATCCACAAGCATGGTTGTGAAGCTCTGCTCGCGGATGCTGGAGGACCTTAATTGGGGTTCCCTTCCGACGAAGTCCACGCACTGTTCCGCCCACCGTTTCAGGTCTTTGCCGATGTAAATCAGCATCCGCAATTCCTGGTAACGGCCGCCCATAATCGTGGCATTCATTTCATTAATGTCCAGCCCCGCCGATGGGAGAAAACCGTTCATGGCAAGCTGCGCGCGCGAGCCCTCCAGTAGACGGTCAGGTCCGGAATCGCCTGTAAACGGATGAAGAATCAGAGGCGGCAGTTTCCACAGGGGAGCTGGATCCGGAAGCGGTGGCTGATTTACTTTGATGACCTGTTGTCGTTCCACATCCACTTATCGGAGGAACGGCAACAAAACTTTACTTAAATCCGGGCAATGAGAGCTGAACTGAGCATCCGCAATCCTCACCGGCATTCTTCGCGGTTTTTTGGTACTCAATCTCGTAATCGATAATGCGTTTCAGCTCACGCCAATCTACCGCACCCACCAGCTTGCGGCCGTTCACGAACAGTGTGGGAGTGGATTGCACGCCCAGAGCGCGCCCCTGCGCCAAGCTTTGCTCCACCGCGGCATCGAAGGTCTTTGAATCCATGCAGGCCTTCAGCTTGTCTCCGTCAAGTTCCTTAGTTCGCGCGAAGTCCAGGACTTTCGTCTCCAGATTCCCGGCGGTAATCTGCTCCTGCTGTTCGAAGATCCAATCGTGATAATCCCAAAATGCCGCCGGGTTCATCTTGAAGACGCACTGGCCGGCATTGGCCGCCGCGCGCGCCCAGGGGTGAAGGCTTTCGAGCGGAAAATCCATGAAGTACAGCCGAACTTCCTTGGGGTACTCTTTCAGAAGGTTCTCGCGAAGCGCCTTTGCTTCTTCACGGCAAAAGTGGCATTGGAAATCGCTGAACGCCACCAGAACCACAGGCGCTCCAGGGGCGCCGATGTTGGGCCGCAGCTCGGTCTTGATCTTGTCGAGATCGCTCTTGAAGGGGTTCTGGGAGATGTCGAAGACTTGGCCGCGAATGATCTTCTGCCCGTCTTTTGAAACGTAGAAGACCTCCTCCTGGCTCGCTTTGCCTTGAGAAGCGCGCACCCGCACTTCATCGAAACCCGCCATCGGCCCCGGCTTCGGATCTCCAATTTCAATCTGGACCGCCGTAGGCCATACATACAGGTGCCGGACGTAGGCTTCAAAGACCGGCTTATTGAATGCCGACAGCTTGGGCGTTGCCGGATGTTTCAACGGCGGCGCGCCGGAAGCGGCCAAGGCCAGTAAGCAGAGCAGAAGCGAGCGCATCACATCACCGGTCCGATGCGCCACGGCACGAACTCCTTGTGACCAAGGATCTCGGCTTTGGTTCGTTCACCCGATGCCACGCGCAGCACCGTGTCAAAGATCTCCTTGCCGACCTCCGCCACAGACTTCTCGCCATCGGCAATCTTGCCCGCGTTGATGTCCATGTTTTCCGTCATGCGGTCATAGGTGAAGCTGTTGCTCGCAATCTTAATCACCGGAATTGAGGGGAAACCGATGGCACTGCCCCGGCCCGTGGTAAACGCGATTACGTTGCAGCCGCCCGCGGCCAAACCGGTCAGCGAGACAGGATCGTATCCGGGAGTATCCATGAACACGAACCCGGGCGTCCGAACGCGCTCTGCATAAGCCACCGCATCGGTCAGAGTGGAAGTACCCGCTTTCGCAACGGCTCCGAGGGACTTTTCAAGAATGTTCGAAAGGCCGCCCGCCTTATTCCCCGGAGAAGGATTGTCGTCGAAGCTGCCGCCGAACCGGTTCAAGTAAGTCTTGTATCCGGTCACAAACCCCAACAGCTTCTCCGCCACTTGGCGATTGCGCGCTCGCTCCACAAGCAGGTGTTCGGCCCCGAAGATTTCGGTGGTTTCAGCCAGAACCGCGGTTGCCCCAATCGCAGCCAACATGTCCGAGCAGTAGCCCAGGGCCGGGTTGGCCGTTATTCCGGAGAATGAATCCGACCCGCCGCAATTCAAGCCAAGAACGATCTTCGAAGCTGGAATTTCGACCCGCTGTTCCGCGGAAGCCTCCTCAATCAAGCGCTCGATTTCACGCCGCGCCGCAGCTACGGCGCCGCTGGTGCCTCCGCTGTTCTGCACGGTCAGGCCCACCAGGCGGCTGGTTCGCGGCGCATTCGGTCCCAGGTAATGCTCAATCTGGTTCACCTCGCACCCTAGACCGAGAATCACCGCCGCAGCCACATTCGGATGGGCCAGCACACCCGACAAGGTACGCTGCAGTTGCTGGCTATCGGGCCCGATCGACATCCCGCAGCCTTCACCATGGGGGAACGCGACAATGCCGTCGATGTTCGCCGGAAGCGCACGCCCATCGAAGCTCTCCGCAATCAATTCGGACGTGTGCGCGGCGCAGTTGCTCGCCGCAACCACAGCGATGTAGTTCCGCGTACCGGCGCGGCCATCCTCGCGCGCGTAGCCCAGGAACTTCGGCATCTTGTCGGGCGGAGCGGGGAAGGGCACCTCGCCCGAAGGGTAGTGATAATCGAACGCAGTCTCCTGGTAGGAAAGGTTGTGCGTGTGGATGTGCTGCCCGGGCTCGATGGCCTGCTTGGCGCGGCCGATATTCTGGCCGTAGCGCACCACAATCTCACCGGGCGCGATGCGGCGCAGCGCTACCTTATGACCCGCGGGCACATGATCCCGGACCGTAATTGGCGTGCCGTCGATCCTCAGGTCCGCATTCGGCGCAAGAGGAACGCGGGCGACCGCGACATTATCAGTCGAATGGAGATGAATGGCCGAATTCTCGGCAGTAGGAAGTTTCGCAATTTCTAGTAACTGCATAATTACCTCATCAAAACGAATTCGTTAACTTGTTCGCCGGAATGAACGTGGAGCTTGCCCGCAACCTGGTGAATCCAGAGTCCGGCGCCGTTTTCCGGCAAGGGGATTTCAGCGGGGCTGGCCGCGATGGTGAAGTTGGCGGTCTCCGCATCTGCGTTGAGCTTGCCAAGGTGAAGGTGGCCATGGCACTGGGTGCGGCGTTCTTCACCGTTATAGGCGATGCCCCAATCTTCTCCCCATAAGCTTTTTGCTTTCTCAATCGCAGCCGTCCAGAGCCCGGTCCGCTCCGCGGCACTCATCTCGCCTAGCGAGTGCGGCCCCGGATAATGCTTCCTCGGCAAAGCCAGTAAGCGGTTGGGCTTAGTGGGATTGGCGTCCTTCAGAAAGAATACCGCTGTTCCTGCCGGCTGCTGTTCCGCGGCTTTGCAAAGGCTGCATTCGCGCGCTTCCAGAGTGTCCGGCTTGGCCACATCGCACGCGCAATTGCGCACATCGGCCAGCCACAACATGGCAAGAAGAATTGGAATCACTTCGCCTTTATGGTATCGCCCTCTATCCTATACATGAGCCCTTGCGAAACTCCCCCCTTCTTCCCATATTCCTGATTGTTCTGGTGGACGTACTTGGAATGGCAATTATCCTCCCGTTGCTGCCGTTCTATTCCGAGCGCATGGGAGCGTCCGCACTCGTGGTGGGCTTCCTGGTCGCATCCTACGCCGCGTGCCAACTGGTGGCCGGGCCCATTCTGGGGCAGATCTCAGACCGGGTAGGGCGGAAGCCGGTTCTGCTGGTCAGCCAGGTAGGCACGCTGATTGGCTTTCTGATTCTGGCG
>JALYXI010000279.1 GCA_030947245.1 Acidobacteriota bacterium | reverse complement strand
TACTCGCCGTTCGCCACAGCAGAGTCCACCGGGCTTTCCACTAAGGCGAGCGACGGCGCTCCTTGGCTGATGTCGGCCGGCACCGCGGGCGCTCACATCATGATCAATCCGCCGAAAGCTAAGTAATTGCGTCGCCGCATCAACCCTGGCCACCAGCGCGTGATCGACATGCTCCAGGAACGCTATGTTCTGGTCACCGGGCATCTTCGGGAAGATCGAGAGCATGAAGCGAACGTTCCAGGATGTTTATGAGCCGATTGGCACTTACCGGAAGCATGCAGCGGTGACACTCCGCCGGGAGAGGCTATACCGGAAGCACATTCTCCTCCCGCAGAACTCCTGCAAAGTCTTCTCAAAGATGAGTTGCTGCGGCTAAAGGTTTTCCACGCGCCGTCGATAAATAACTATGCGAGTGTTCCTGACCTTTGTCTTAGTGTTCTCGTTTCCCTCGCTGGCTGCCCATCGCTACCGCTCTGAAAGACGGGACGAAGCCGTGAGTCAGCGGCGGCAGAGCCGAACGAATTGCGTAAGCTGCGATCGCGATGGGAACGCGATACCCAAGCGTAACCCTGCCGCTCGAAGAGCGTTCCGGAGTGCGAACCCATGCCCTTCGACAGGGTTAAGGACTGGAGCTTGCGGCGGTTATGTAGTCGATCACATTGTGGCTCTCAAACACGGCGGTCCTGACCAACCGGAGAACATGCAGTGGCAAACAGTTGACGATGCCAGGCGCAAGGATCGTATCGAGTAGCCGTCACCTCGCAAAAGACCTCGTAACACAGACGCCTCATTGCCTGATGCGGCAAACAGTTCAAAGCGAAGGCGTCCAACCGTTGCGCGCTGCTGTTCCGACATCCCGTACCCAACCGTAGCCCTCGCAGGAATAGCCACTCGGACATGCTGGCATGTAGAGAACGTTCCAAGATGCCCAGCAGACGATTGGCTGTCAAAGTGACCTCGCGGGTCGGTAAAGGTCCGGAAGCTGCAGTCGCCATAACCGCCATTTTCTCTTAGCGGCCGATTCCTGACACTAAAGTCTGCGCTCCTGTTTGTCGATTAAGCGGTTATGTCGGTCTTTGTAATTCTCGTTCTGACAATTGCCAGTCCCGTGCTGGGTGCCAATCATTATCGGTCGGAAACGCGGGACGAGGCGGCGCGGCGGCGACGCCAGACACAACGGGTTTGCAGCACTTGCGAAAGAACCGAAAGCGGAAACTCAAGCGAAGCGGTGCGGCCAGAACGGCTTTCCGGCGCGCCAATCCATGCCCCTCGACTGGATCAACTAGAGGGCGGTGCCAGGGGTATATTGTCGATCACGTAACCGCCTTGAAACGCGGCGGAGCTGATGATCCTGAAAACATGCAGTGGCAGACTGTCGAAGAAGCGAGGCGCAAGGATCGAATCGAGTAAACCTTGCGCTTTCAGGACAGAAGCATTGCCGGCATGCTCAGCGCTCCCAGCGTTATGGAGATATTCTTGCCACTGTTGCGTCACCCGAGGAAGGAATTGGGCGGAACCCTGTTGCGGACCAGGGTTTCACACAAACCAGAAAAGATGTTGAAGCACTTGTCAGAATTCCATGCCGCGCAAGATCCCGTGACCGGCTTTGGAGGTAGTTGCGTATTCAACGGTTACGTTAATGGCAGGTTGTGGGCCGCAGGTAAATTCAGAGGGACCTTTTCTAATCAAGACGTGGGTCGGATCGGAAACGAGAAGAGTGAGTGTTGAGCTGGAACTCCCAATCAGGAAGCCGGTCAACTTGCCATCGCTGCACTGAACTTCTTGGAGGAGTCCTGATGCAGTCTCGATATGGTCTTCCGCTTCGACAAAAGGATTTCTTTCTCTTGTTCCATGTGGAATCCGCGTGGTTACAAGTTGGAGTTTCCCTTCGGCATCGCGTCTGAACTGGACACTCATCTCTGTCTTAGCGATGTATGCCAACTCACCGGCGTGAGCATGTTCCTCGGGATTGGTGGCGAAGCGATTGGCCTGTTGAGCCGCAGCTTCTGCTTCGTTCCGTTTTCCGACCTGACTCAAGGCATAGGAGAGGGCCGTCCAATACCCATACGCTCGCCCGGGCGGCACGTCAATGATCGCCTGTAAGTTGCTCACCGCGGCAGCGTATTCATTGCGGTTGCTTTTTAACAGGGCCAGCCTAAACCGCGCGTCATCGAATCTCGGCTGAAGTGCCACCGCTCGTTCCAGAGCCTCCTCGATCCGCTCAGAAGGAAAATTCATTTGGTCAGCAACCAGAGCGTAGCGGTAGCACAGAGTGGAATTCTTCAGGCCAGTATTAAGGGCCCTGGCCCAGTATTTAGCAGCTCCCAGAGGATCCCCCTTCCGAAGGGCAAGGCTCCCGAGGGATGCCAGCAATTCCGGGTCGTTTGGCAATCGCTCCAGCAGTTTGTCGTACAGCCGTTCAGCGGCCCCCCAGTTTCCATTGGTAACGAACAAATCTGCGATTACCATCTGTGCTTCAGACTCCAGAACGGGACGAACTTCGACTGTAGCTGTTTGTTGTGGGAGCGGAGACAGTCGCCTCCTTGGCGAAGCACCGTGGCGAACCCATTCCCGCGTTGCATTCAGAATCACTGCGGGAGGCTTGCCGTACACCTCCGCGAGCGCGACTGAACTAGGGACCCCGGAGCTCAACGTCTTGATCAACTCACCGAAACGAGGCGCGTATTCGGGCGCTCCTGTGAGCATGTCAGCAAGGGCCCAGCTTTCCGCATAGAAAATTGCTGCTTTTGCTCTGGATTGCAACACGGTCGGCTCAAGCCTGAATAGTTCTGATTCCGGCAACCAGGAATCGCGGTGTAACGTTTGAACACGAATCCGCAGCGCACCGCCGAACTCGCACTGGCTGCTTGTGATTGTCAAAGTGGACATTAGTTCGGCAAGGCCCTCGTTCAACCAAGGCGGAAGTTTCAGACCGTCAGCATGTAAAACAGAGTGGGCATACTCATGCATTGCTATGCTGAAATCCTCCCCGGCAGAAATCGACATGACAATGTAGTCTCGATCCGTTGTAGCTGAGTAGTATGCGTCCGCATTGTCGTCGATCTTCACCGCCCCATACTCTTTGGCGGTCCGAAATTCCACTACTCGGACAGGCCGGCTCTCTTGGGGCTGGCGGGCTATGTTGATGGCCCGGTTCTCGTTAAAGAACGTGTGGAGCGCTTCGAATCTCATCGACGTCAACCTCGCGCGTGCTGGCCCCGACTGTGAGTAAATTGCAAAATGCGGGCTTTCTGCAACAAACCAGCCAGTTGCGCTCCAGTTGTGTGACGCCCCTAACGCAGCAGAGCAGCATAGGGCAGCGGTGCCGGTAGCAAGCGCCGCAACGAGTGACCATCCCATACCCAGAACAATATCTCAGACGCGGTGCCTGGAGTGCCACTACTAAGCCATGTTCTCCTGTAACGGACAGTTCCAAAACGCTAGCGGTTCTGAAGGCGGATACTTGAACGATTGCCTCATCAGGTCCCCGTCCTCAACAAATAGATGCTTAACCTTTCACAGGCCTGCGTGCCCCTAGTTCGCATAGAAGAGCAATTGCCGCCAAGACAGCGGAAATTTGAAAAGCAGCTTGATAGTTGTGATAGCGGTCATAGAGAACGCCCCCGATTCGCGGTCCGATGATTCCGGCGACGCCCCATGCCGTAAATAAGAGTCCGTAGTTGATTCCCGCATTTTTTGTACCCCAGAAGTCTGTCGCTGCCACGCCGTTCACAGAAAGCTGCGTTCCGTAGCACCAATAAACTATGAAGACGCCCGCGTACAGGAACGGCAGATTACGCCCAAAGGCGTAGAGCGCCGGCATGGCAATGATGCAAATCCCAATCATTGTCCGCAGTACGTTGATGCGTCCAAGCCGGTCTGACATCCATCCGGATAGTATTCGTCCTGAAGCGTTTCCCACTGCGCCTATTACGAGTGTCAGTGTCGAAAGCGCTGCTGCAGCAACCCCCACGCTCTTTGCGAAAGGCACGAGTTGGCTAATGACCATCAGACCTGCAGAGCACCCGAGCGCATATCCCAACCACATCAGGTAGAAAGTCGGCGTTCGCAGAACTTCGCCGGGTGTAAAGTCTCGTGCACCCGAGTGAGCGGATGCTGTTGGTGTCCACCCATTCGGCCGGTAACCTTGCGGTGGATTCCGCAGCAGGACTGCCCCCAGCATCGTCATAACCAGGAATATCGCCCCTAGGATCTGAAAAGTCGCCGAGAGGCCATAGGCCGGAATCAACTTCAACTGAGCTAGCGGACCAAAGATTGCCGACCCAGCGCCGTATCCTCCTACGGCCAGCCCGATAGCCAGACCACGTTTATCGGGAAACCACTTAGCCATTACCGGGATCGGAGTGGCATACCCGAACCCGTTTCCCAGCCCGCCAATCACTCCGAAGCATACATAAAGATAGGTGAGGCTTGTAGTGTAGGAGCAAAGAAAGAAACCGAGGCTGACCAAAACACCACCCAACAGTGAACACGGTAGCGGGCCGAACTTATCCTGAAGCCTGCCCGCCAATACAAAGCTCAGAGCAAACACGATTACCGCGATAGTAAACACCATTGACGTGTCTGCCCGCTTCCATCCGAAACGCGCCTCAAGGGGTGCGACGAAAACGCTCCACCCGTACAACGTCCCAAGCGGAAGGTTCATCGAGAGTCCGCCCGCTAACCGCCACCATCGGCTGAACTCGCCTTGCTTTCTCAATCGCATCTAAAACATGGTAGGTGATCTTATGGTAGGCGACCTTAAGGACGTGCCCGATTCTCCTTCGGCACTCGGTAGCGTACAAGAGATGCATCCCGGCGCTCAGCCTTTCCACTCGAATCGTTTTTGTTACATGCACGCCTGCCCTTGCGGGTATTACTCCGATAGCACGCGCGAGTGCCGGTGCACTCCGGGCATCATTCAGCGCTACCTCGGTAAGATCAGCGGGCCGTTGCTGGACCGCATTGATATCCATATTGAGGTGCCGGCCGTGCCCTACAAGGAACTTCGCGGAGATGCCGCGCAGGAAACCTCAGCCCAAATCCGGGAGCGGGTGGCGGCGGCCCGCGCGATCCAGCAGGCCCGGGGATTTTACAACTCGCGCATGCCGGTGCGCCGCATCCGGACGGAGTGTGCGCTCGATGCGACGGGTGAACGAACCCTGGAGCTGGCAGTCCGGAAAATGAGCCTTTCGGCCCGGGCTCATGACCGTGTTCTTAAGGTTGCGCGCACGATCGCGGATCTGGACCACTCAGCCTCCGTGACAGCCAAGCACATCGCCGAATCGGTCCAGTACCGCAGCTTGGACCGGAGTTACTGGACCTGACGGTAGAGATGGAAACCAATCTTGCCACACCTCAATAGTCATGTTAATATAACCATCATGCGGGTCCTACAAACAGACGCCATGTCGGCAGCCGAATTTAAGACGCACTGCCTGGAAGTAATGGATCGAATCAAGTTGAAGAAATCGGAGGTAATTGTGACGAAATATGGAAAGCCGGTAGCAAAGTTGGTTCCCGTGGATGAACAAGGGCCGGAATTGTTTGGCTTTCTGTCCGGCTCGGTCACCTATTATGGGGACATTGTCGGCCCCACCGGCGAAATCTGGGATGCCGGCGCATAGCCCTCTCCTTCTCGATACACACATCTGGATCTGGCTGATGGACGGAGTTGTAGATAAGATTCCCGCTCCTGTCCGTGCCCGAATTTCAGCCGCTAGCGGGAAAGGCTTGATCTACATCTCCGCCATCTCAGTGTGGGAGGTGGCAACTTTAGAAGCCAAAGGCAGACTGACGCTGTCGATGGATTGCCGCACCTGGGTGGATCGGGCGCTCGACGCTCCCGGCGTGCAATTTGCGCCGCTTTCGCCATCCATAGCGGTGGATAGTACCCGGCTGCCCGAAGGCATGCATAGCGATCCCGCGGACCGCATCCTGGTAGCCACGGCGCGTTCAATGAATGGCACTCTGGTCACACGCGACCGCATGATTCTGAATTACGCGGCAAGCGGACACGTCCGCGTTCTGAGCGCGGAAGCCTAAAATTCGCGCATGTTCTCATCCCGAATCGCCTGGCTTACCGAGCCCAACGCGATCAGCCGCATGCTCGCGGGCAAAAAGGCAGCCGGCGCCACCGTCCTGGATTTAACCGAATCGAACCCGACGCAAGCCGGGTTCGCCTATCCGGAAGAAGAACTGCTCGCCGGGTTTCGGGATCCTCGCATGCTGATGTACCATCCCGAATCCGCCGGTCTCCTCGAGGCTCGGGAGTGTATTGGCCGGCATTGCGGCGTCGCCCCGGACCGGTTGGTTCTTACCAGTAGCACCAGCGAGGCCTATTCGTGGTTGTTCAAGCTGCTCTGTAACGCCGGGGATGAAGTGCTCATCCCTCGGCCTTCGTATCCGCTGTTTGACTATCTTGCCGCGCTGGAGAACGTGCGCCCCGTTTCCTATCGGCTTGAGTACCACGGAAACTGGACCATTGACTTCGAAACTCTGCTCAGTGCGCTCTCTCCTCGAACGCGCGCCATCGTCATCGTGCATCCGAACAATCCAACTGGTTCTTATGTCCATGCGGAGGAACTTGAGCGATTGGATGAATTATGCCGGGAACGCGGCCTGGCACTGATCTCCGATGAGGTGTTTTCAGATTTTTCTCTTGAGCCCCGGACCGGGTTTGTCCCTGCCGCCACCGCTGTCTCGGCAATGGCTTTCAGCCTGAATGGACTTTCGAAAATGACCGGAATGCCCCAGATGAAGCTAGGCTGGATTCTCACCAACGATCGCGAAGCCCAAGAAGGGCTGGAACTGATTGCCGACACGTATCTTTCCGTTGGTACACCGGTTCAGCTCGCCCTTCCTGTGCTGCTCCGCATTCGGGATCGGATTCAGCGGCAGATTCTCTCCCGCGCCCGGGAAAATCTTGCGGTTCTGCGGGCCACCTTCTCTCCCCGGCGCGTCGAAGGCGGATGGTACGCCGTGCTGCAGCTGCCGCGTGTACGGACCGAAGAGGAGTGGGTACTGGCACTGCTGGAACAGCGGAATGTCCTCGTCCAGCCCGGTTACTTTTATGACTTCCCCTCGGAGGCGTTTCTGGTTCTCAGCCTGCTAACTCCGCCCGCCATTTTCCACGAAGGCCTCCGCCGCATCGACGCTGTCCTTCACTCCTGATCGAACAACTCGCTCCGGTCAATCCGCTCACCCTTGAACATCACCGACGAAATGTTTTCAATGGCCCGGATGTCTTGCAGAGGATTGCCATCCACAATCAACATGGTGGCATCCAGACCCTTGCGAATCATGCCGAAACGATTCTCCGCGCGAAGGAAACGGGAGGCATTTAGCGTAGCTGCCTGTAGCGCAACTGCGGGGGGAATACCTGCTTCCACCCACAATTCCACTTCACGCTGAACCGTTGGGCCATGAAACACCAGCGGATTTCCCGCATCGGAGCCCGTGACCAGCGGAACGCCAGCTTTCCAAGCCGCAACCAGATTCGCTCGAGCATATTGCAGATTCATCTCGAACGCTGGCGCTCCCGGAGGCGATGACAGCACTTTCCTGGTGTTGGCAAGAATGTTCTTGGGCGTGGTCTGCTGCACCAGCGAGCGATTGAACAAATCCATTTTGCGATCGGAGAGCTGCTGAAAACCCTCAAATGCGGAAAGGGTCGGATCGTAGTAGATGCCTTCCCGTGCCATGCGCGCGAACAGTTCAGGCGGAATCCGGTCGCGGAAAGAACCATGCTCGATTCCGTTTGTGCGGGCGTCAACAGCATCGGCCACGTCTCTCGCTTCGCCCGTGTGAACCGTAAGCGGCAGGTTCTGCGCACGGCTCTCGGCTCCGATCGCATTCAGCAGTCCGATGTCCAGCCGGTTAAATGCGTAACCCGCAACTCCTCCCTGCAGCACTGCCTTGATTCCATCCACTCCATCTTTCTTCAATGCATCCACCTGCCGGCGCGCTTCTTCGGGAGACTTGGGAATCCGGGTGAACGCCGCCATGGCTTGCGCGCGAATCGCTTCCGGCAATTGCTTGAAGTACTCGGTCCCGTGTCCACTCGCTGCCGTGAACAGCGGCCCGCAAATGAAAAACTCCGCGCCCAGGCGCTGTCCGCTGTTCACCATTTTCCGGGCTTCCAGAGCGATGTTCTCCGGGTCGCCTGCACTCTTCACGGCCGTGACGCCGCTGAATAGATAAGCCGCCAGATCCCGCTCGAACGTTTTGGCATCCGGCCGGTAGCTCTGATCCGCGATCCCACCGGGCGCTACCAGATGCACATGGACATCGATTAGGCCGGGCAGAATCGTTTTTCCCGCCGCCTCCAGCGGCTCCGCATTCAGAGTCTTCGGATCGGGCCCGGGACCTTCAAAAACATCGGCAATCTTTCCATTCCGGACCAGCACGGAACCGGACTCAATCACCTTCCCGTCCCCTATAAAGATGCGGGCATTGCGATACAGCAACGTCCGGCTTCGCCGCAAAACGCGCATGTCGATGCGCGACTTTTCCAGGTTTTCTTTGCTGTATGCCTGGTAAATTCCTATCAGAAAGAAGGGAACCATAACCGCCAGAATCCAAAGCTTGGCGGAGCTGCGTATCTTCTCTTCCTTTTCCCACCGGAAAATCTTAGTCGAAACAAACAGCGCAACCACGGTCGTAATTACTAAAGCGAGAACCGGCGCCGCATTCTGCAGAATAGATTCATGCCGCAGCAAGATGCCCTGCAGACCGCTAACCAGGTAAGTGGCCGGAATGAATTGCGAAAGGTTCTGGAGCCAGGTGGGAAAGATCGAGATTGGAAACGAAGCGCCGGACAGGAACAGCATCACGAAATACAGGATCTGCACAAGAATTACGCTTTCCTGCATGGAATTCACGACGGAGGCGATAATCAGTCCGATGGACCGGAACGCCACAGTCCCGAATGCTACAAACACAAACATGGAAATCAAGTGTTCCGGCACTGGCATGTGATAAATCCGGTTCGCCAGAAACAACATCAGCGCGATGTATGGCAGGTAAAGAATCAGCCCTGTAACAATGGAGGATGTAAGAAGCGGCGCCGGCGAGATCGGTGTCACCTTATAACGGCGAAGGATATTCTGTTCGCGTTCCTGCACCGCGCGCATCCCGGCGCCGAATAGACCATTGCCGATCACGCCGATGGTGGCGACCATGGCGACTACCTGCAGAATGGCCCCTCCCTGCTCAGCGTGAAACGCCTGCGCGAAGATAAAGAAAAAGATCAGCGGAAACATGTAGTTGAAGAACAGCGCGCTCCGGTTGCGAAGCGCCAGCTTCAATTCAATTCGGATCAGTGCCAGATAAGCTTTCATTCGCGTAGCTTCTTCCCCGTGAGCTCGATAAACACGTCTTCCAAGGTGGGACGTTTCAGATTCACATCCACCAGTTCCAGGCCTTGTGAATCCACCCATTTCACAATTTCGACGAGAGTGCGCGCGGGCTTGGTGGAAATCACCGTCAAGCCCGCGCCGTGATGCGTTGCCATGCTCCGCGTTACGCCGGCCCACGGCGGCAACTCCGCCGGAAGAGGCGTGCTGCACAGGAGCTCTATGGTGGATTGCCCGCTGCCGCTTTCCTGTAATTCGCGCGGCGTTCCAATCGCGATGATCTTGCCCGAATCGATAATCGCAACGCGGTCGCAGAGCCGCTCGGCCTCCTCGATATAGTGAGTCGTCATCAGAATCGTGCGATGCTCGGTACGCAGTTCCTCCACAAGGTCGCGGATTTCAAGCCTCGCCTGCGGATCAAGCCCGGTTGAAGGCTCGTCGAGGAACAACAACTGGGGGTCATTGATAAGCGCCAGCGCCAGCGCGAGACGCTGCTTCTGGCCGCCCGAAAGCGTTCCATAGGCGGCCCGTCTCTTTTCCCATAACTGCAACCGCTTCAGCAGAGCGTCGCCGTCCACAGTCTTGGTATAAAAGGCCGCGAAAAGGTCCAGCGCCTCCTTCACTGTGATTTTGTCCGGCAGATTGGTAGCCTGCAGGCAGACGCCGATCTGGTTCTTCAGCTTTTGCTTTTGCCGGTCGGGATCGTAGCCCAGAACCCGTACCTCGCCCGAGGTCCTGGCGCGAATTCCTTCCAGAATTTCAACCGTGGACGTCTTGCCCGCGCCATTCGGCCCCAGTAAGCCGAACACTTCACCTTGTTGCACTTCAAAATCAATTCCCTTCACGGCTTCGAAGGAGCCATACTGCTTCTTCAGATTCCGCACTTGGATGGGGCTGTCGGTTTGCATACGGCGAATCCCAGTTTAGTGAATGGCTGGGCAAAACTGGAGAGAATCGGATGAACGGTTCAGACTACGCGCTGAAAGGTTGACTTACTAGGGTTTGGGTACGGCGAAACTTTGGGAGCTGGGGAGGGTTCCAGGCGTACTACCATCGTAAATACTCACCTGTGCGCCTTCTTTCTTGCAGCGTTCCCCTATTTCTCTGCCTGGCGTACTCTGCTTCCGCGCAAAACACTCCGGGGGTCGGGAACGGCTCTCCTTCGTCCCAGATCCAAACCCGCTTTCAGGTTGCCTATTTCAAGGGTAATTTCGCCAACCTGGTGTCCCAGCCTCCCATTGCAAACGTCCACCAGCTAGGCGCCACCGGCTTGGTGCAGGAATTCTATGATGCCAGGAAGACCGCCGGTGTAAAAGCGGCTCTCATCCTCCCCGATGTGAATAAAACCGGGTTCGACGGAGATGTCCTCCAGGTTTATCCAGACATTTATACCTACTATTCCGCCATAGGCGTAAATACCGCCGGATATCCCATTGAAGACACTCAATTCTGTCCAGGCGTTCCCCAGTGCACATTCCAGCGCTTCAGCGGCAACTTTGCGCTTTTCGCATTCCCGGCAGGTAACGCGAACGGCACGGAGTTTCAGGTTTCGGGTAATTTCTATTCGAAATGGACCGCCTTGAACAACGTGTTCGGGCCACTTGGCTTGGTGGCGGACGCGCAAAAGCCGGTCACTTCCTCATTTCAGACCACGGCAAATTCCCAGGCCTTCTACGGCGGCTCCGTCTACGACATTCTTTCGGGAATCAATAAAGGCAGAACCTTCGCCGTGACGGCCGCGGCCAACGCGCTTTACCAGAGTCTGAACGGCCCGGCGGGTCTGCTTGGGCTTCCGCTGGGCGACGAGCTTTCGCTCACGGGTGGAATCCAAAGGCAGCTCTTCGAAGGGGGCCGGATTCAGTATGCGGCGGGCGCCATGCCCGTGTTCCTTCTTCCGGTCAATGAAATTCAGCTTTCGCCGGCGGGGCCGATATCGCTCAAGAGCGGACAAACGGTGACGGTCACGGAAACTGCTTATGACACGGGCGGCGCCATTGCGGCTGGCCGGGCGGTGAGCTGGTCCACGACGAACGGTCAGGTAATCAGCATTCAGGCATCCGGCAATACGGCCCTAATAAAAGGTCTCGGCTCCGGGACCGCTCAGGTTACCGCCACCAGCGAAGGT
>JALYXI010000255.1 GCA_030947245.1 Acidobacteriota bacterium | reverse complement strand
ATCATGCACTCCGAAGGTCTGGTAGGAGATGGCGATCAGCCAGTACTTGAGCGGCGCTTTTTCAAGATAGGCAATGCCGTCCAGGCGCGCTGTGACCCAATCGCCCGATCGGAGCATGTTATGGGCGATCTGGGCCTGGACGGAATCGACATCGTCCATCAACGCCGGCGGGCTGATGACGGAAACAAGAAAGATCGCCGCAGCGGCAAGGACAACGATCAGTTGATTGCGGCAAGCGCCGGGGCGTAAGAATCTTGCAAAGAACGGTCCTGCGGTGTTACTTCCACATCCCACTTCCGGAGCCACAGGAAGAACGTCAACAGACCCCATAATTGATAACCCGCATTGATTCGTCTATCCATATGATCGCGAATCAGCCGCTCCGTCGCAGCAAAGTTGAAAATGCCTGTTTCTTCGATCGTGCGGCGGTTCACGGTCTCTTGGAGTAGAGGACGTAGGAAACCGCGGAACCAATCGTGAGTGGGAATGTCGAATCCCTTCTTCGACCGCTTCAGAATGCTAGGCGGCAACTTGCCCTTCATGAGCTTCTTAAGGATCAGTTTCTGGTTCAATCCACTGATCTTGAGGTGCTGGGGAAGAGAAGCGGCGAACTCGATGATGCGGTGATCGAGAAATGCCGGGCGGACTTCGAGGGAGTGCGCCATGGACATACGATCGACTTTGGCGAGGATGTTATCGGGAAGATAGAACTGCTGATCCATCAACATGTACCGGTTCAGGAAACCTACATCGCGTGCTGCCGGGAGAGAGTTGAAAAGCTCGGGACTTGAAGATCCGCGAGCCAGGAGAGCGCGCTTCTCGGCAGGCGTGAACGCGCCGTTCCAGAAAAGATGGGCATCATCGGCGGGAAGAAGAGAGCCTTCGAGCAGGCGCTTGAGTTTGTATTCGAAGCTAATTTTCCGGTTCGAGCAAGGCAGGCCATGCTGCAGGAGAGCCAGTGCTCCGCGCCGGAGCGAGGCGGGAATACGGCGCAGCGGCCGGGATACCCGGTCTGCCATGTAGGTCAGGTAACCGCCGAAGAGTTCATCGCCCCCATCTCCGGAGAGAGCCACCGTGACGTGATTGGCGGTCATGCGGGAAAGAAACCAGACGGGTAGGGCGCCGGCATCGGCGTTAGGCTCGTCGGCATACTGGGCGAAGTCCTCAATCGCGGAAATCAGATCGGGCCCGGGGGAAAGTTCCAGTTCGTGGTGATTGGTTCGATAGCTGGATGCGATCTCCCGAAAGTAGCGGCTTTCATCGCAGCATCGAGAACGGAATCCGACCGAGAACGTATCCAGAGGGCGGGAACTGAGCTCGGCCGCATAGTGCAGAATCGTCGAGGAATCAACGCCGCCACTGGACCAGAGGCCTACTGGCCGATCCGCGACCAGGTGTTCCCGAACCGAATCGCGGAGAAGGCCGTCCAGGCGCTCTCCGGCACCCGCGGCGGTCCAGGTTGGGTCAGGAGTTGGGTCAAGTACCCAGTACGGGTGAATGCGGGCGGCGCCCAGGCTGTATTCCAGGTAATGTCCGGCTGGCAGCTTCTCAATGCCGCGGATCAGCGTCCGGCGGCCGGGCACATAGTTCAGGGATAGAAAGTCTTCGAGAGCTTCCTCATCGAGAACGCGGGGAAGGTTCGGGTGGGCGAAGAGCGCCTTTAGTTCGGATCCGAAGTAGATCTCGCCCAAGTGGCGGGTGAAATACAGCGGCTTGATGCCCGCGCGGTCGCGGGCGAGAACCAAACGTTTGGTTCGCTGGCACCAGAGAGCGACGGCGAACATGCCCCGGAAGCGCGCGAAGCAGGCGGTGTCCCAACGGCGGAACGCTTCAAGTACCACTTCGGTATCGCAATGCGTGCGGAAGCGGATGCCTTCTGCTTCCAGTTCGTGGCGGAGATCCTTATGGTTATAGATTTCACCGTTGAAGGCGACAACGGTATGGCCGTCCTGACTGCAAAGCGGCTGATCGCCGGCGTGCAGATCGATGACCTGGAGCCGGACGGCGCCGAGCGATATATCGGGCGAGACGAAAACCTCCTGCTGATCAGGACCCCGATGGAACAGCGTTGCCGTGATGCGCCCGATGAGACACTTCTCCCCCGGACGGTTTCGGTGGGTAAAACCCACAATTCCGCACATGTATTATCCCCATTTCGCCCCTTACCCCTAAGGGGCCCAGCTAGAATGACTGTTAACCTAAAGCTTCCTGGATGGAAGGAGCATACCGGATTTCGAAAAAAGTTGCAAATGAGTCGTGAAAAATATCACTGCAAAAGTCTTGCCAAGTGAAAAGCTTCAGCAAATGGCTCACAGGTGGCCTTTGGCAGATTGCTGCGAACCAGACCCGCGAGGACTGTACCCGCGCCAACCTCAATAAATAGTGTAATACCGAGTCCAGCGAAGGCCTGCATGGTATCTGCCCAGCGAACCGGATTGGGGATTTGTTCAAAGAGCCCCTGGCGCGCTTCGGCTGCGGTTTGGATTTCCTGCGCCTGCCAGTTGTTGATCAAGGGCATCTGCAAATCGAAAAAATTGCTGGCGTGAAGTTCGGGCCCAAGGCGCTGCTGCGCCGGAATCATCAGAGCGCAGTGAAATGGCGCGCTGACGGCCAATGCTACGGCGCGGCGCGCACCGGCTGCCTTAGCCAGATCCATGGCCCGATTCACCGCGGCAGTATGGCCCGCAATGACGACCTGCTCGGGGGAATTTAGATTCGCGGCGCTGACGATTTCGCCTTGCGCGGCTTCTGAGAGGATGTTGTCCAGCGTTCCGGGGGGGAGTTTCAAGAGCGCGGCCATCGCCCCGGCGCCTGTTGGAACCGCCTCCTGCATATAGCGGCCCCGGTTGCGAACTAGGCGGAGAGCATCGGAAAAGCCGAGGGCTCCGGCGGCCACCAAGGCCGAGTATTCTCCTAAGCTGTGGCCGGCGGCACATTGGGCGGTGATGCCGTTTTCGGCTAAAACCGCGTGCGCGGCGCACGAAACGGCGAGGAGTGCGGGTTGCGTGTTTTCGGTGAGCTTGAGCTCCGCTTCAGGCCCTTCGAAACAGAGCGTGGAGAGGGGAAAGCCGAGGGTGTCGTCAGCTTCTTCGAATATGTGGCGGGCTGTGGGGAAGTTTTGGGCGAGCGACTTGCCCATCCCGGGCGACTGCGAGCCCTGGCCGGGGAAGAGGAAGGCGAGTGTTGGCATCGAAGAAACCAGTTTAGCTGGCGGGCTGTGCACCCAAAACAACTACAGCCGCAACGGTGGCTTACTCTGGCCAGCACCAATGTCATCGAATCTGCCTTCACATCGCCAAGCGCGTTTGGCGGCGGAACGATGGAAGGTCCTTCCTGGTGATCCGTCATCCAGTGTTATTCCCGAACCCCGCTCTCTCCTCCTGTGTGGCTTGGGATTAGCCGGTCTTTCTCCTGGAAAGCCCCTGGCGAAACCCGCCGGTGCATTAAAAAATGTACTTGAGCGCAAGTTGAAGCTGCCGCATGCTGGTGCGGGTTCCGGTGATGGTCCCGAACGTATTCGGCGAGAAAACGTTCGAATCCGGATTGCCCCAATTCGGGTGATTCGTGGTGTTGAAGCTTTCGAACCGGAATTGAAGGTATTGGCTTTCGGTCACGTGGAAGTCTTTGAGGGCTGAGCTATCGAAATTGAATATTCGCGGGCCGATCAGTGTGTTGCGGCCCACATTGCCGAAGGTGCCAGGCGTCTGCGGAACGAAGGAAGGTCCTGTCGTACCGTTTAGGCCGCAATTGCGCGCCGGAGTGGTTGGCGTTGCCGGAACGCAGTTGTTGAAAAAGTGCTCGGTGGTTTGCAGGTCGTTTGGAAATATTGGCGAGACGCCGGTCGCATTCGGGCGGTCGAAGCCGCCGCCTGTTCCGGATAGGTCTTTCGCGTTTCCTTGAATAGTCAGTGGGAAGCCTGTCTGGTAAGTGAAGATCGTGCCAACCTGCCACCCGCCCACAAAGGCGTTCAGGAAACGATTGCTGACATCGAAGCGCCGGCCTTTGCCTACTGGCAGATCGTAAAGCAGCGAAGTAACGAAGCGGCTCTTTGTGTTGAAAATGGAGAGTCCACGTTCGCAGCGCAGACAATGGCTGTTCTGCGGGAATAGAGTGTCGCCATCGTTGGTCCTGATGGAACTGGCGTCATCGATCGACTTTGCGAATGTGTACGCCATCAGGTAAGTCAGGCCGCTGGAGTACCGCTTCGTCAGCTTGACGGAACCGCCGTTATAATTGGCGTTCGCGCTTGCGTCCACCAGCTGGATGCGGCCAAACTCGGGGAATGGGGTGCGGGTAGCCGTCGGGGTGGTACCGGGCAGCGCTTCATTTACAGCGCGAAGCGATTCCAGGTGGTGACTGACTGAACCGAGGTAGCCAAATTCCACAACCGTGTTGCCAGGCAGCTCGCGCTGCACATTCAGCAGATAAGTCATAGTACGCGGAGTCTTGCGGTCATACAGATTCGCGAAGGCATATGGCGTGGTCACATTGGCAACCGTGCCGGCAAGACTCGCGAAAGCAGTTTGAAAGGTGTAGAGCGTATTGTTGTCGGACTCGAAGCGGGTCCGTCCGGCCAGATTGCGGGCAACATCGAAACGCGGATTGCCGGTATCTTGCGAGTAGAAAATGCCGAAGCCGGAACGAAACACCCACTTCGGCGCCGGGTTCCAGGTAACACCAAGGCGAGGCGCGAAATTCAGGTTGTCGGTTTTGACAAGTGTGTTTCCCAACTTTCCATCGCGGCGCACTTGAATGAACGGCCAACGCAGATTCAGCCCATCGTAGAAGTCGCCGGCGCCCTGGCGCTCCAGATAGGGATGAAGGTTCGGGTCTTGTACCTGGGGAATGGCAATGTCGGCCGGAATGCCCACTGTGATCAAACGGCCGTCAGTATCGGTGAAGGGAGGCGTGCGCTCATAGCGCAGACCCATGGTGAAGGTGAGCTTCGGACTGAACTTCCAGGTGTCGTCGACATAGAGAGCGAAGCTGTTTTGAAGGAATTTCGCGCTCGCGATAGCGACCGCGGCTTCCGAGCGCTTTACCTGGCCAAGAAGGAAATCGGCAAACTCATCACCACCGCTACCCGCGATCGCCGGGTTCTTCGTGGCATTTCCGTCGAAGATGAAGCTGCCACGCGCGAACTGGTTGCCAACCTGATTGTAGTTGTCGCGGCGGTATTCGCCACCCAATTTCAAGGAATGCAGTCCGCGCACGATGGAGATGCTATCCACAAACTGGAGTGAATTGTTGTCATTCGCATAAGGCCCGTCGGAATCGTCTCCGAAGCCTGAGTATTTTACGAACCCGACACCGGGAATTCCGTAGGTGACGGGCGTTCCGCCTTTCAGGCCGGGGATGCCCAGTTCGTCCACCACATTGCGCTGGAACGCCAACTGGCGGCCTGCGGAGTTGAAGAACCGGTTATACCCGAAGCGTGCTTCATTTACCACCGAAGGCGAGAACACACGAATGTTGGACCCGACATACTGTTCTACATTGGTGAGGATTTTATTCCCGTTCAGGAGCAGACCTTCGTTGAGCTGATTTTCGTCATTCCAGCTATAACGGCCAAACCACTGGGATTTGGTGGACTCCGTAAAATCCAAGCGGAGGATGAACTGATCCTTGTTGCGAGGCGCTCCCTGAGACTGCTGAAAATTGATAGAGGATCCGGGGGGAGGCGTAAGATTCGGAGTGGGATAAAACTGGAGAAACTTGGTGGAAATCGGATTGATGCGGCTTTGCGGGATGATGTTGCCCGGGAAGGCTTGAGCGCTGATCACCGTGCCGCTTGAATCATAGACGCGCGTCGCTGGATCGTAGATGGTGATCCCTTGGGCGAGCAGGTTGGAAAAGTCCCCGGCGCGGTTCGCGGCTGTGGGCAGAATGTACGTGCTCTGGTTGCTTTGGCGCAGCCGGTACGACTCGTAATTCCCCATAAAGAACAGCCTGTTGTGGCCATTGAACAATTTCGGAATCACGACGGGACCGCTAAAGGTGCCCCCGTATTGATTCTGCTTGAAGGGGTTCTTCGCAACGCGTTTGGCCGTGAAGGCATAACCGGTGGCATCGAGCTTGTCGTTGCGGAGAAATTCAAACGCGGCGCCATGAAACTGGTTCGTGCCGGACCGCGTGGACACGTTGATCTGGGTGGCTTCACGGCCGAACTCAGCAGGATACACGCCGGTTTGGACCTTGAATTCCTGTAGCGCATCGATGGAGGGTAGAATCACATACGTGTTGAAGTTTGGATCCGTATTCTCCACGCCGTCTAGCGAGAACTGGGTGAAGTAAGCGCGATTTCCACCAACGGCGATGTTCTGGGTTGAGCGATCGCCGCCTTGGCGTCCGACTGCCTGCCCGGCGTTGCCGAAGCCGTAACTCACGTTCGGCGCGAGAGCGACAAGCTGTAGATAATTCCGGCCGTTCAGCGGAAGTTCAACGATGCGCTTGGTTTCGATCACGGTTCCGACCGTTGCGTCTTCGGTGGTCAGGAGCGCGGCCGATGCGTTGATTTCCACCGAATCGGTGACTGAACCTACGGCCATTTCGATATCGATACGCGCGCTCTGTTGAACCTGAAGGGCTATGTTGGTATTCACTACGGATTTGAAGCCTTGCTTTTCCGCTTTGACGGAATAGTTGCCGGGATTCAGACCCGGAAAGTCGTAGGCGCCCTGACTGTTGGTGGTCGTGGTGCGCGGGACGTTTGTCTCGACATTGGTGGCGGTCACCGCGACACCCGCAATCGCCGCGCCGGTGGCGTCGCGGACTTCACCTGCAATTTCGCCGACGGATTGCGCCATCGCGGGCACGGCGCAGGCTACCGCCAACAGGACGGCAGAAAACCACTGAGTTCGCATAGATCCCCTTATTACTCTGAAGCTACAGACTTGGGTGATTTTATACGACTCGGAACGTTTCTGCAACCGCGGCTAGTACGCCGCAGGCAACTATTTCAGCTTGTCGTAATTCTTCAACACGCGGCGTACATAGTTCTGGGTTTCGCGATAGGGAGGGACGCCGTTGTACTTGTCGACTGCGCCCGGCCCAGCATTGTAAGCCGCTACGGCGCGCGCCACCTGGTCGTCCTTGTCTTCATAACGGGCCAGAAGATCGCGCAGGTAACGGGTGCCCGCATCCACGTTCTGCTCAGGTATTGCCGGATCCGCTCCAAGATCGCGAGCCGTTCCGGGCATTAGCTGCATCAGGCCGATCGCGCCCTTGGGCGATATCGCGTCTGCGCGGCCATTCGATTCCGCTTTGACTATGCTGCGCACCAGAGCGGGCGGCAACCCATGGCGCTTTGCCGTTTCGCTATACATGTCGGTTTTCAAAGGCAGCGGCACTGGCGCGGGGATAAGTGTTGGGACTAAAACGGGAGCGGGATGAGCAGTGTATTCCTCCGGCTCATAAGAGGAAATATCCGCCGCCGCCAACTCCGAAAAGCCACCGTTCGCATATAGCCGCACTCTTTCGCCCATCAGATCGTGCCGCTCGGCACGAAGCCGGAAACCGTTGGTCAGAACAGCGTATTCGCCGCCAAAGGCGCTTCCGGTCAGCAGGAACAGCGCCAAGGCAGGGCGCGCGCACCGCTGCGGGATACAACGCTGGGCGATATTATGAGATTTCTTCATGATGGCAACTGAAACTCACAATCGCTTGACGTTTCTGGAATGCAGTGTGTGCAGCCGGAAATACGAGGCAGGAAAGCCGCACAATCTCTGTGAATGCGGGGGGCCGCTGCTGGTTCGATACGACCTGGAACAGTTGCGCGCGGAGTGGGGCAGGGAATCCCTGCTGCAATCTCCCAATTCCATGTGGCGTTACGCTCCGGTGCTGCCCGTAACCCGTCATGAATTTATTATCTCACTAGGCGAAGGCATGACGCCGCTGCTGCCGGCACGCCGCACAGGCGCGCGGGTGGGCGCGAAGCATCTGCTGATCAAGGATGAAGGGCTGAACCCGACGGCGTCCTTCAAAGCGCGCGGGCTCTCCTGCGCGGTATCCATGTGCGCGGAACTAGGGATTCGGAAGATGGCCATACCCTCAGCCGGCAATGCGGCCAGCGCTCTGGCGGCCTACGCGGCTGCCGCAGGCCTGGAAGCCTACATCTTCATGCCCCGGGATGTGCCGCAAGCCAATTTCATAGAGTGCAAGGCTTACGGCGCTCACGTCACTCTGGTAGATGGCCTGATCAGCGATTGCGCCAAGATGGTGGCGGCCCGGAAAGATGCCGAAGGGTGGTTCGACGTCAGCACGCTCAAGGAACCCTATCGGATCGAGGGCAAGAAAACGATGGGCTACGAACTCGCCGAACAGCTGAGTTGGGCCCTTCCCGATGCCATTTTTTATCCCACGGGAGGCGGCGTGGGGCTAATTGGAATGTGGAAAGCGTTTGCGGAGATGGAAGAGTTGGGGTGGATCGGGAGCGCGCGTCCCAAGATGATTGCGGTGCAGGTGGAAGGATGCCAACCCGTGGTGCGCGCCTTTGAGGAGGGCGCCGCCCGGAGCGAATTCTGGCACGAGGCCCATACCGTGGCAAGCGGCCTTCGCGTCCCGAAACCCCTTGGCGATTTTCTGATTCTGGATGCTGTCCGTAAGAGTGGCGGCACTGCGATAGCC
>JALYXI010000252.1 GCA_030947245.1 Acidobacteriota bacterium | reverse complement strand
GGTCTGGAGCTTGCAGGAAATTCACGGAACCGCTTAGAGACGTGATTTTCTGATCTGGGTGGGGTCGGTCAGGTGCTGCGGCAGGAATTGCTCGGGCGTCCAGTAGTAGTCCGGGGGGAACTTCAGGTCGATAAAGTGGCCTGCGACGTCGTCTTCGCAGAAAGTCACAATTGCCGTGACTCCCACCTCAACCAGCGTGACTTCCGTGCCGCAGGCGATGGGCTCTTCGGCATTGAGTGTGGCTCCGTCGCTCCAGATCCGTTCCAGATTTGCCGTGGATTCGCGGCCATTCGATCGGACAGTGATCAGATGAGAGCAGAGGAACTGAGTATCCGGATTCATAAAGTAGAACGGGCCAGGAAATTAGCTTCCCTGGCCCGGTGACGCGTCGAACAGGTTTGACCCTATTCTCATGACTTCTTGGTCCCCTTCTGATCGGGGCACTTTTAACTTAACACAGGATCTGTGGCGAAGAGGTCGTCGACAGCGATAGAGCCTGAGCCGAAGGGAGCAAGATCGATCGCCTCGCCCGAGTGATACCGGCGCACGTGCCCGTCCGCGAGCATTGTCTTCGCGCTTCGGCGGGCCGGGTTTAGCGTCCAGAAGCTTCGGCAGCCATTTCGCAGGCAGAGTGATTCCTTGTCATCCATCTCAGCCGCTCGATTTGAGGGAGATAAGATTTCAATGACCAGATCGGGAGCGCCAAAGAACTCGTTCTTGGATCGCGCCTCTTGAATGCGCCTGTGGCTGATCAGAGCAACAGCCGCGCGCCGGGCGTCATACTCGGGAGTCGCGCGAAAGCCGATCTCAACGAACACAGGCCCATATGCGAGGGTTCGGGCCTCCAACAGAGCCGCGATTCGCTTTTGTTGAATCTGGTGATCGAGTTTCGGGACCGTCATCCGTACCAACTCACCGTGATGAAGTTCGTATCGCTCGCCGGGATTCAACCCGGCAATCTCCCGGCTCTCCTCGACGGTCATCAACGCCGCGCTGCTGCTCATAGCCTTCCCGCCCACAGGCTAGCACACGTTAGGTGACTTTCTCCGCGATGGACTTTCCCTGTAGAAACAGCAGAAGATAATCCGGACCGCCGGCTTTGGAATCGGTTCCGGACATGTTGAATCCGCCGAACGGATGAGCGCCCACCATGGCTCCGGTACACTTGCGGTTCACGTAGAGGTTGCCGACAAAAAAACGCTCGCGGGCTTCGCGGACGTGGTCTTTGTTGTCCGAGAAAATGGCTCCGGTCAGGCCGTATTGCGAATCGTTCGCGAGGCTAAGGGCGTGCTCGAAATCTTCCGCGCGGGTGACGGCCAGAACCGGGCCGAAAATCTCTTCCTGGAAGATGCGCGCCTTGCCGTCGACGTCGGCAATGATGGTAGGCGGGATAAAATAGCCGCTTCCTTCCACCGGAGTACCGCCGGCGACCATCCGGCCTTCGGTCTTGCCGATCTCAATATAGTTCTGGATCGATTTTTGAGCGCTTTGGCTGATGACGGGGCCCATGTAATATTGCGGGTCATCCGCCGGGCCGACCTTCACCGCAACGGCTTTCTCCTGGAGCCGTTGGACGAACTTGTCATAGATTCCCGTGTGAACAATGGCCCGGGAGCACGCGGAACACTTCTGGCCCTGGTATCCGAAGGCGGAGGAGAAAACTCCTTCGACAGCACGGTCGAAATCGCATTCGGCGTCGACGATAATGGCGTCCTTGCCGCCCATTTCAGCGACTACCCGTTTGATCCAGATCTGTCCAGGCTGCGTCTTGGCGGCAAGTTCGTTGATGCGAAGGCCGACGTCGCGGGACCCGGTGAAGGCGATGAAGCGGGTTTTCGGGTGTTGGACCAAAAGGTCGCCGATGGCGGCGCCGCTGCCCGGGACGAAGCTGAGAGATTTGGGCGGGAAGCCGGCTTCCAGGAGCAGATCGGCCAACGCCGCGGCAAGAATCGGCGTTTCACTCGATGGCTTGATCAGGACAGTGTTCCCGGCGACAAGCGCCGCGACGGTCATGCCGGTGAGGATGGCCAGCGCAAAATTCCATGGCGGGATGATGATGCCGACGCCGAGAGGCAAATAGTGGAGTTCATCCCTTTCCCCGGGCATTTGCACAACGGGTTGGGGACCGGAGAGACGGGCCATTTCGCGAGCGTAGTATTCGCAGAAATCGATTGCTTCGGCGGTTTCGCCTTCGGCCTCGGCCCAGGTCTTGCCGGATTCCAGACACAACCAGGCATTGAAGTGGAGCTTGCGTTCGCGGAGAAGTTCGGCCGCGCGAAGCAGCATCTTCACGCGGTCCATGGGGAGCGTGCGGGACCATTCGGGGAAGTAGTCATGCGCGGCTTCAAGAGCGCGTGTAGCCAGTTCGGGGGTAGCTTTCGAAACGGCGCCGATCAGTTCGGAGGGATTGGAAGGATTCACGCTACGGAGCTTGTCCTCCGTGGTGACGCGTTCCCCTGCGATCAGAAGAGGATGGTCTTGGCCGAGCGTGGCGCGAAGTTCCGTGACGGCGGCCTGCATCGCATCGCGATTGGCCGGCTGGTTGAAATCGAGGTAGGGTTCGTTGCGGAAAGGCGTGAGTGTCATCATCTGCTTTCTTTCAGTTTGAAGTCTTCGGTGATTGTGGCAAAGGCGTGCTGCATGTCATGGCTGAAACCGCACCACCAGCCCTCGCGCGCGGCTTGGGTGAGCAGCTTTGTCTTGTTTTCAATTGCGGTGAGCGGGTAGAGATCGAAGCCCGCGATCCACGTAGGTTTTAGATGTTCGGCGGTGGGAACAAGATCCGCGAGCAGGCAGAATGTCTGCCCTTCGGAGTGGGCTCTTACCACCATCATGTCCCGATTATGACCAGGGACGACTTGCACGTGGACGCCTGGGACGATCTCGGAATCCCCGCGGAGCAAGTGCATCTGCCCGCTTTCAATCAGCGGACGGTAATTGGCATCCAGGTAGCTGGCGGCATCGCGTGGGTTGCGGGTTTGGGCGTAGTCGTACTCGCCGGCTTGCGTGAAATACCGGGCGTTGGGGAAGGCGGGGCGGCCTTCCTCCATGTTGCCTGAGCAGTGGTCCCAGTGGAGGTGGGTGTTGATGACGGTGTCGATTCGGTATGCGGCTAGAAGCTCTGGAAGAGGGGTTAGCTCCGGCAGGTTCATCCGCTGGCGCGCCGTTTCGGAATGGCTGTGTCCGCCTCCTGTTTCCAGAAGAACTGTGTTGTGCGGGGTTTCTATGATGTAGCAGTTGAACGCGAGGGGAATGCGGTTCCCGGCGTCGGCTGGAATGCGTTTGTTCCAGAGAATCTTAGGGACTACGCCAAAGACCGCGCCGCCATCCCAGAAGTAATGGCCGGCGCGAACCAGGGTGACCCGGAACTGGCCGAGAGAGCGAATCAGCCCTGAACCATTTTGCGGCCGCGTTCGAACAGGTCGGCAGCTTCATCGGCTAATTGACGGCCACGGTCGTAGAGTTCTTTGCCTTTGTCCACGATGTCCTTGCCGGTTTCCTCCGACACCTGTCCCAGATACTTGCGGGCGTCCTCACCGCTTTTCGGGGCGTACAGGAGGGCTACGGATGCGCCTACAACGGCTCCGGCCAGGAACCACAGGTAACCGCGATAATCTTTATCGGACATGATCTCTAGGATATCCTAACCAGATGGAATCCGAAGAAGAGATGGTGGCCCTGTTCAGTTCGTCGAACCACGACGGGGAAATGGAGGCGCTGGCGGTTCGGGGGGTGTTGGAAGCCAACGGGATTGAGGCTCAGTTGGTTGGACCTTCGACGCTACCCTCGCTCGAGTTTCAGGTGCAGGTGCCGGCTTCGCAATTGGAAGAAGCGGAGCGCGTACTGGCGGACGCTAAGGCCGGGGGCTCCGCGGCTGCGGCTGAGGCGGAACTGGAAGGGGAGCAGTAAAACCTGTAGCAGTAAAACCCGTAAGGTATCGCCCGTCGGAACGGACCGTGGTGAGACCGGTCTGGTCCGTGCGAAAGACTTCAATGTGGCGTTCACTGAGCGCGGCCAGAGTATTGGGGTGAGGGTGGCCGTAGCTGTTCTCAAAGCCGTCCGAAATAAGAGCAAAGGCGGGGTGGACGGCATCGAGAAACGCGGCGGTGCTGGAGGTTTTGCTGCCGTGGTGGCCCACTTTCAGGACGTCGGTTCGGGGTACTGTTCCGTCGAGTTGGGCTTCAATCTGCTTTTCCGCATCACCGGTAAGAAGGAAGGAATGGCGGCCGTGGGTCAGGCGTAAGACGAGGGAGTCATTATTCCTGGGAGCCTTGCCGGGCGTGTAATCGGGCCCGGGCGCAAGGACTTGCACGGTCGCGCCGCCGAAGGAAAAGGGATCGCCGCGCTGCAATTTGCGCACGGGGATGTGGGGAAGTTCGTAGGCGGCGGGCACGGCTCCGGTCCAAAGTTCGTTCACCTGAAAATCGCGAAGGATGGCGGGAAGACCGCCCGAGTGGTCGTCATGAAAGTGGGAGATGGCCACCGCATCGAGGTGGCGGATGCCGCGCGTCCAAAGATACGGCGCGACGACATCTTCCCCGATGTCAAGCTGGGTGCGCGATGCAACGGACTTGCCGAAGGAGGGAATGCCTCCCGTGTCCATTAGCAGAAGTTTGCCATCGGGGAAGGCGACCAGCAGTGAATCGCCTTGGCCGACGTCGATGGCGGTGACTTCGAGTGTGCCGGATTCGGTCAACGGCGCGAAGGGATGCAGGGCCAGGACTACCAGGCAGACGAGTGCGGAAGCAAATGCTGCGAAACGAAGCCGGACAGGGAAGCGAATCGCCGCGAG
Source organism: Acidobacteriota bacterium (assembly GCA_030947245.1). Classification (GTDB taxonomy): domain Bacteria; phylum Acidobacteriota; class Terriglobia; order Bryobacterales; family Bryobacteraceae; genus JALYXI01. The sequence goes on along the minus strand of JALYXI010000252.1, from coordinate 2,987 downwards.
GACCAGGAATAAAACGAAGGCGGCCGCAAGCCAGAGAGGTGGATCGGGAATACGCCAGGCGGGCTCCCACCGCGCATGCCATGCCACCGTTCGTTCAGTCCAATGGAGAAGCAGCGCCGCGAATTGGGCCAGGAGTTCGGAATTCGCAATGATGGCGAGGAAGCCGACCGGAACTACGATTCCCAGAAGCGGGACGGCGGCTGCGTTGGCGGAAAGGCCGGTGAGAGAAAGCCGGTGGAAGTAGAGCGCCATGGGGAGGGCAAGGCCGATCTGAATCACCGCGGAGGTGAGAAGCAGTTCGTAGAAATAGAAGCCAAGGCGGAACGGGACTGTAACCAGGAAGCGCGAGGCCTGGGCAGGAAGCGCGGGAATCAAAGCCTGGACGGTTTTGATCGCGAGCGAGACTTCGACGCGGAACTGGGCGGCGCGCCGGGGCAGCAAGGGCGTGGGGATGTCGCCGAGGGCGTCGGTGAGCGGGCCGGAAGTCCGGGAGATCACGGGCACCACAAAAACGGCGATTAGCGCAACGGAAAGAAAAGAGAGCTGGGCGCTGGGGTCGAGAAGGGACTCGGGGTCGAGGACGAGAAAGAATAGGGCAACGGCGGCGAGGATGTTGAGCATGCGGCCCTCGCGGAAAAAGATACGGCCGGCCGCGAAAAGGGACATGGCGGCTGCGGAGCGGATGACCGGAGCTTGCCACCCGGTGATCAGGCAATAGAGCCAGGCCGCGAGAACGGTAAGTGCGGTGGCCCACTCGCGCGGAACAAAGGCAACGCGGAGCAGGAAAAGAAGAAATGCGGCGAGAACCGCGACGTGGCTGCCGGAGATGACGAGCGCGTGGAACGTTCCGGTGACGCGGTAGTCGTCGGTCCAAAGGCGCTGGAGTCCGGCGGTTTCACCGATCAGGATCGCTTCCATCATGGCGCGTTGGTAGCCCGCTTCGAAGAGCTCGTCAATCCGCGTGAGGGCAGCGGTGCGGAGCTGGTAAATCGCGCTCCAGAACAGGGTTCCACAGTGGCCGGGAAGGACGGTGAGGGTGGCTCCCGCCGGGGTGGAAGCTGTCCAGAAGATCTTCTGGCGGGCCAGGAAGTGGGTGTAATCGAACGCGCCGGGATTCTGGAAATTATGGGGGCTGCGCGTTTTAGCGGGGAATTCGACCAGCTGGCCGTAGTGGACTTCGGGAGCAGTTTCGTTGGGGCGGATATACCAGTTCACGCGAGCGCGGGCGTGGGGGCCGAGTTCGAGCGTGAACTGTTCGCGGCCACGGGCTGTGACGGCGGGTTCCACCACGCAGCCGGAAAGGATAACCGGTGTGCTATCGGCGGTGTCGAGTTCCGGGGGAGACGGCGGCCGGTGGACAAGCGTAAAGAAGCCTCCCGCTCCGGCGCAGGCAAGCAGGGCGGCGGCGTGTTTCAGCGGTTTCGACCGGGCAAGAAAGGTAAAGAAGGCGAAGCTGGCGGTGACCGTAAGAAGTTCGGGAACGCTGAAGGGGACCACGCGCGCGAGCAGGATGCCGGAAGCGGCGGCAACCAACGGGAGGAGCAGGGGTTCGCGCACCAAAGACGGAGTGCGGCGTGGGTCCGGGAGTTCTCAGCGTTCAGCGAAACTAGTGCCGGCTATGACCGGGGTATTCCCCTTCAGTTTGAGAGCACTGGCGTGACCGGCATGCGAGTTGGTATTGCTAGGGAGGTTGAGAACGGGCGTTCAAACTGAGCGCTTTTAAACTGAGCTATCGATGCGGAGATTTACGGTACTTCTGTTGTTGCTTTTTCCTTTGCTCCAGGCAAGGGCTCCCGGCGGGCACGCTGTTTATGTTGGCGGTACTAATGCCGATCTTCCCAGAAAAGCGGAAGGATGGATCCAGACTACGGACGCGAACGAGATGCGGTTTGCCGGCAAACTGACAACGGTCCGTGTTCCTTACGAAAACATCACGAATATTGAGTATGGGCAGAAGGTGGGGCGGCGCTACGTCGAAGCGCTGCTGATATCTCCCATCCTGCTCTTGGCGAAGAAGCGGAGCCACTTTCTGACCGTGGGGTATACCGGCGCGGACGGCACGCAGCAGGCCATGGTGTTCCAATTGAGCCAAGCCGACGTGCGCGTGGTGCTGGTGGGTCTGGAAGCCAGGACGGGAAGGAAGGTGGAGTACCAGGACGATGAAGCGCGGAAAGCGGGCAAAGGATGAAACCGGCGGCATCCGTGATCCTGTTGGCCGCGGCTTCCTGTCTCTTTGCAATTGAAAAGACGGATCCGGAAGCGAGCATCCTGACGATGAAACGTGTGTATGTGGACCACTTCGGAGGAGGAGAAACGGCGGCGCAGATTCGCGACATGCTCATCAGCGCTCTGCAGTCCTCTCATGTGGTTCAGGTGACGGAGAACGAAGAGCGGTCTGACGTGGTACTGCGCGGATCGGGTGAAGATCTTGTTTTTACAGAAGATCACTCGGCAACGGACAACCTGAACATACACACGAATTCGAGCAATAGCGGGACGAGTAGCAAGGGCTATGCCAGCACCGGAATCAGCGCCGGTGAGAATGAATCCAACCACAGTTCGGAGCGCAAGCACGAGGCATCCGCGGCCGTGAGGCTGGTGAATCGATCGGGCGATGTGATCTGGTCCGCCACACGGGAAAGCCAGGGCGGCAAGTTTCGGGGCGCCAGCGCCGATGTGGCGGAGAAACTGGTGAAGCAGTTGGTTCAGGACGTTGAGCGGCTTAAGGCTTCCGCCGCCAAGCAGGCGGGAAAACCTGTTCTATAGCTTGGGTACCGGAGGGAAATACCGAGAATTTGCCGAATCGCAGACCCGTCCACCCGGCGGTCGGAGCGGCGCGTTTCTCCCAGTTGCTGGGCGGGGACTCTTGGAGGGAGTGGGCGGCTGAGCAACTCAGCGCAGAACTCCGTAGCTTGAAAAGACGTGCACGGTTCTTCGTCCGCCACGGGCCAGGAGCCCTGAATTGAGCTGAGCAGGGCGGCTTCGGC
>JALYXI010000251.1 GCA_030947245.1 Acidobacteriota bacterium | reverse complement strand
GCCGGGTCCTGTTCCAGCGATGAAACGAGCCGAAGCCGCGCCTACTCCTCGGATTCCGGCTGCTCGAAACTCTGTTCCGCCGTTCCAGGCTTTCGCACGTACGCGGCTGAAACGCCGCTCGAGCCTGATGTGGGCGGCGGCCGCTCTCGCTCTCGCCACTTTGGCGACCGCCGCCTTCACCGGTTGGAAGACTTGGACTCCCTCCTCTCCGGAACCGCTCCGCCTCCATGCATCCGAAGATGAAGGAAAGCTTCTGATCCGCTGGACTCCGGTTCGCGATGCTTCCACCGGTTCGCTTCACATCAACGACGGCGGCAAGGACCACGAAATCCCACTCGACGCACTGCAATTGAGCCGCGGATTCTATGTCTTTCCACGCCAGTCCGCAAAGGACACCGTTCGCCTGAAGGCAGGCTCCCGGGAAGAATACACAGCCTTCGCCGGCCCCATCACCGCGCCCGGCCCCCCAGCCGGCGAAAAGACAAACGGAAAACAAAAGAATTGACTACCGCAAGCCTGGTTTGCATCGAGCCATTCTGCCACCGGCAGTTTCCCTCCGAAAGCGTAATCTACAATTGCCCGGACTGCGGCGGACTGCTGGAAGTTCAATATTCCGGCGCGCTTCCCCCGCCGGGCGAACTGAAATCCTTGTGGCGCGAGCGCCGCATGAGCAACGCGCCACTCGATCAAAGCGGCGTTTGGCGCTATCGCGAGATGATCCCGTTTCTCGCGGACCTGTCCCATGCCGTCACCTTGCGCGAGGGTTGCACGCCGCTGCTTCCCGCAGCGAAGGCCGCGCGCTATGGCGGTCTCGATTCCCTGGTCTTTAAGCATCAGGGCTTCAATCCGACAGGGTCGTTCAAAGACAACGGCATGACCTGCGGCGTCGCTCAGGCCGTTGCCCTCAACCGCCGCCGCGTTGCGTGTGTTTCCACCGGCAACACCTCGGCATCCATGGCTGCTTACGCCGCGGCCGCGGGCCTCGATCCGCTCATCTTCCTCCCCAGCGGCAATATTTCTTGCGGCAAGCTCGCCCAGGCTCTGGAATACGGCGCGCGCACATTCCAGGTTGAAGCAAACTTTGACCGGATTCTCGCTCTCGTCCGCGTGCTAGCCGAACAGCTCGGCATTTACCTCCTGAATTCGATCAACCCGTTCCGCATCGAAGGCCAGAAGACCATTGCGATCGAAATGATGGATCAACGGGATTGGAACCCGCCCGATTGGATTGTGCTGCCCGGCGGCAACCTGGGCAATACATCGGCCTTCGGAAAAGCTTTGCGCGAAATGCATGCTCATGGGCTGATCCCCCGCATGCCACGCCTGGCCGTGGTGCAAGCGGAAGGCTCGGCCCCCTTTTACGACTACATGCATAACGGCGGAGAGTTCGCATCCATCCCGCATCCCGAAACGCTTGCCACCGCGATCAAGATCGGCGACCCCGTTTCCTGGCCCAAAGCCCGGCATGAGCTGGAAGCGACGAACGGCGTAGTCGAGAAGGCCACGGAACAGGAGATCGCCGACGCCAAAGCTGTTATCGGGCTTTGCGGTATCGGCTGCGAACCCGCTTCCGCCGCTACACTCGCGGGCATCCGCAAGCTTACCGCTTCGGGCATCATCCGCCCGGATGCCGATGTGGTCGCGCTTCTCACCGGCAACCTCTTGAAAGATCCCGATTACATCTTCCGCTATCACACCGGCGCGCTCGAAACTCCGGATGGCCTTGCGATCACGCCTGCCTTCGGAAACAAGCCTGTCGTGGTCGCGAGCGACGCCGCCTCCATCGCGCGCCTGATCGGCAATTGATCAAAGCAGCGGTTTGATTCGCTCCACTAGTTGATCATACGTCATGGCGCCGGGATGATACATCCTTACGATGCCGCGTTTATCGATCAGCACAAACGTAGGGGTCGTGCTCGCGCCGTAGTTCTTGAAATTCTCCTCATTGACAGGCGCCGCGAATGTCCCGAAGTACTGCTTCCGCACCCGCTCGATATAGGCGGATTCCTGCTGTGCCGTAGCTTCCGCCCCGCCTGCCACATAGCCATAACGCTGCGTAGGACCCACAATGGCCAAGCCGGGAAATGCCTTCTGCAAACGAGCCACAACGGGCGCGTCGTTCCGGCAATCCGAACACCAATGCGCCCAGAAAAACAACAGCTCCGGCTTGCCCCGTGTCTCAGTCCGGGGACCCGACAAATGCGTCAGATCCAATCCAGGCGCCGGTTTGCCTTCCAAACTCAACAGGTTGATGTTCTTTTGAATCCGCGCGCGAATCGAAGTCCCGTGGTACTTCTTCAACTCTCCCCGCAGATACTCCACGGCATCGCTGCGCTGGCCCTGAGCGCTCATGGCCTGCGCCTGCACCTCGATCGCGGCGCCCAGCGCCAGTGGAAGCCCGGGCTCCTCATCCAGCTTGCGCTGTTTCAACTCCGCTGTCGCAAGCTGGTACGTCTGCCGCGCATGCTGCATAGCGCGCCCATAGTCGCCGTCCTGCAACTCCGCCCGGGCTTGCAGGCTCATAGCCTCAAGCTGCTCCGGAGTCCGCCCCGCCAGCATCAACGCCAGAAAAAGAATCATGGAGTCATCTGTTGCGCGGCGGCAATAATCTCTTCCGCGTTATCTGAAATCAGCCGCCTCACGCGCGGTGCATCGGCCGTCACCCAGCCCTCCCGCCAGCCGGTCCGAATTGCGCCCCACATGCCCAAGTGCGCATCCGCAACCCCCGCCACGTTCAAAGAGCGCGCCTTCAGCACCACCCGGAATGCCTCAAACGCAGTTTCGGGCGCGTTCGTTTCCACAATCAGCGCGGACCGGTTCCCCGCCGGCCGCGGCTGAAACGCCGGGTTCACATCCGTCGCAAACACCTTCACCGCATCGCGCTCCCCCGGTCCAAACGGAATGGCGTTGATCACCAGTTCAGCGCCCCTCGGCCCGCGCACGCGCCCAATTAGAATCGACTTCGGAAACAGCCCGCTCGAAGGAGTGCTCGCCGGCGCGATCCGCAGCAGCAGCGGCTGCCCGTCCAAACCATCGCAAGCCAGATAGAGGGCCGACGAGTGAATCGGGTCACGTTCCATGGATGCAAAATGCGGCCGGATACTTTCAAGCGTCAGCATCCTCGCCTGCGCTGCCGCGCGCTGCCGCGTATCTTCCGTCAGAACCTTGTCTCCCGCTGTTTCCACAACCAAATTCGCCAGTTCCGCCGCTTCCCCTGTCCTGACAGGGAGATCGAACAGGCTCGGCGTCATCGGATATCCAGCGTTTTCAGATACTCGCGAAACGGGCCGCCCAAATCCTCCCGCTTCAGCGCCAGTTCCACCGTGGCCTTCAAGAAACCCAGCTTGTCGCCCGCATCGTAGCGCGTCCCCTCGAACCGGTACGCATAAATCGGCCGGCTGCGCAGCAGATGCTTCAAAGCGTCCGTCAACTGAATTTCAGATCCCGCGCCGGCCTGAATGCTCTCAATCGAATGAAAAATTTCCGGTGTCAGCACATACCGCCCGATAATCGCCAGGTTCGACGGCGCGTCGGCCGCCTTCGGTTTCTCCACAAGATCGCGAATCCGGTACACGCGGTCCCGTGTCCCGTTGAATTCAATCGGCTCCGCATCCACCACGCCATAAGCCGAAATCTTGTCCCGCGGCACTTCCATCACCGCCAGCACAGGCGCATGGAAAAATTCATAGATATCGAGCAGTTGCCGGATGCACGGCGTTTCGGAATCGATCACATCATCGGCCAGCACCACCGCGAACGGCTCATTTCCCACCAGTTCGCTGGCGCGTAAGACCGCATGCCCCAGCCCCAGCGCCTCCTTCTGACGAATGTAGGACACGTCGATCATGTCCGAAATGTCGCGCACAATCCGCAACAGCTCCATCTTTCCGCGCGATTCCAACATCTGCTCCAGCTCAAAACTTACATCGAAGTGATCTTCGATTGCGCTCTTTCCCCGGCCCGTTACGATGATGATGTTCTGGATGCCGGACCGCATCGCCTCTTCCACGCCGTATTGAATGATGGGCTTATCCACTACGGGCAGCATCTCTTTGGGCTGGGCTTTCGTGGCGGGAAGGAAACGGGTCCCCAGCCCTGCGGCGGGGAACACGGCTTTACGAACTTTTGCTGGCATCCATCCTTAGTCTCCTACACACCGCTGCGACCGCGCTAAATGGTATGCACGAAGTAGTAAGCCGAAAGCGCCAGCCCGGTCACCACAATCACTCCGCGCAACACGGCTTTATTCATCGTGCGGGAGTACGCCGCGCCCAGATAGCCTCCCGCCAGCGCGGGAAACATCATCAACGGAAACTCCCGCCAGTACACAGCGCCGGCCACGATGAACGTAACCACCGCAATGCCGTTCGCCACGGACGTGCACACCACCTTTAGCGTGTTGATCTGGTTCAGCCCCTTCAACCCGGCTAGGGAAAACAGCGTGATGACAAGAAATCCGGAACCGGCCCCGAAGTAGCCGATATAGAAGCACGTCAGGCTGAGCGCGATGTAGTTCCCGGCTGAAATGCGGGGCTCTCCCGTCTGTGCCTCCTCCCCTCGCCGCATGCGCCACGCTTGCGTCCGGCGTTGAATCGGATCGCTTACCGCGAACAAAATAGTCGCGAACAGAATCAGCCACGGCACCATCTTCAGAAACGTGCCCTGGTCCGTCTTCAACAGCGCGATCGCCCCAAGAATGCCACCCGTTGCGGAAGCCAGAACCGTGGCGCGAATCATCCCCTTCACCTGGTGAAGATCCGAGCGGAACGCCACAATCGAAGCAATTTGTCCCGGCCACAACGCCACCGTATTTGTTGCATTTGCATTCACCGGCGGAACACCGACAGCCAGCAGCGCCGGAAAGGAGAAGAATGACCCGCCTCCCGCCATCGCGTTTAACCCTCCCGCCACAAACGAAGCGCCCGCAAGGGTCGCATAGGCGTTCATAGCCGCGAAATCTGCACAATCGTCCGTCTGCCCATCTCATCGGGCAATTCGTATCTCATGACTATTTCCATTCGCAGTTGCCACCTTCGGGCTTCCGGTTCTGCGGCCTTCATCTCTGCCTCCACATCCGGACCCTTATAAAGCAGCGCCCGCGCTCCATTCTTCATCCCTGGAGCGAAGAACACCAGCGCGCGTTCCAAGGGGGCCACCGCCCGCGCCGTGATCACATCGAACCGGCTATGCCTAAGCACATCCTCGGCGCGATCGCTGGATACTTCCACGTTCTGAAGATGGAGCGTTTCCGCCGCGCACTCCACAAATCGGGCTTTTTTCTGGGTCGAATCCACCAGCAGGAATTGCGTATCCGGAAACGCCGCCGCCAGCGGCATTCCTGGGAAACCGGCGCCTGTCCCCGCGTCCATCACGCGGGCCGCGCCTTCGAAAAGCCGCCACGGAATCACCGAATCCAGCACATGCTTGATCACGGCCTCGCGCGGGCTCGTGATCCGCGTCAGGTTCATATGCTCATTCACCTCCGCAATCATCTCCAGGTGGCGCGCGGCGTGAGCCACAACCCGGCCGCGTTCGGGCAAACCGGCCGGAAGCGCCAACTCGAGTTCTTGCGCGAAGTGCACTGGCTCTATCGTAACCGTTACAATTGCGCGTCCGTGGCTTTGTTTCGCGATGTCTAAAGCGTGGCGGTCCCTGGCGTTTTGGCCTGAACAGCGGTTATGCAAATCATCACAAACAGAGCGATCCGGACCACCATGGAAATTGCTTGGCAGTGTAGCAGGTGTGCTATAAATGGGGCTTCCGAATCGAATTATGGCTTATGTAATCGCAGAACCCTGCATAGGGACGAAAGACGCGGCATGTGTCGATGCCTGCCCCGTTGACTGCATTCATCCGAAAAAGGAGGACCCCAAGTTCGCCGAAGTCGAATTGATCTACATCGACCCGGTGGAATGCATCGATTGCGGCGCGTGCGTCCCGGTTTGTCCGGTTTCCGCGATCTTCGCTTTGGACGACCTTCCTGAAAAATGGTCCAGCTTCACCAAGATCAACGCCGACTACTTCGGCCGCTAGTTCCGGTGACGCGCAATCGGTTTTTGTTTTCTTCTTAGAATCCGGCACTTACACCTCCGGCGAGCGGCAGTGCCAGGCATGCCGCGCAACCATGCGGATGAGGATTTCTCACCATGACTCTAACTTCTCTTGGACGCGTCAATGTGTCTACGCCCGGAACTCCGGTTAGGCTTTCCACAAATGCCGGTACGCGCGTGAACCGTTTGCTGCTGCAGACCATCCCGGGCGCAACCGGCAAAGGCTACTTCGGCCTAACCCAGATGAACAAAACCACGCTGGCCGGTGTTTCGCGCGTTCTCTCCACCGGTGATCTCTACGAACTTACCGCGGAAGACGGAACGGATTCCATTTACCTTTACCAGCTTGCCATCGACGTGGATGTGCCCGGAGAAGGCCTGCTGGTCAGTTACTGGACCGAATAGCCGCGGAACGGGTAGATCACGTGAGGTCTGCCCGTCAGCAACTGGCAAAGCATAGCGGCTCCATAGAACGCGTTCCTTGCCCGTCCTTAAACCCGAACTATCTCATGATACTCGCTAGATAGTATCCCGGCCGGGTCCGCGCCCGGTATTCGGGCCTGTCCAGGCGTACGTCAATCTCGTGGAATCCGCCTTCGTTCTTATTGTTCGGGTTATAGCTGATCATGTACTGGCTGTGAATCTCTTCGCTGATGCGCTGGATCACATCCTCCAATCCACGCTGCCGGTAGAACGTATACTGCTCGCCGCCGGTCTGATCCGTGAAGATAGTGGAAGGATTATCCACAAATAATCCTTTCGCATCCTTATAAATCTCCTTGATCATCGGCGCGAACTCCAAACGATTTCCCAGGCGGGTGTAGTTCTCCACCGTAGTAGGCGTGTTCGGCTGGCCGCCCGGCAGGTTATGCGCCGCTGGAGGCAATGGGTCGGGACGCGGCGGCTCAGGTTTCGAAGTAAGTGCGGTTACCATTCGCGAGATATTCACCGTGTAGATGGTTACGTTGCTCAACTGCGCGTCCACCAGCGTCTCTTTGAACTTTCCCTCGCTCGATTGATCGCGTGTTTCGCTGATCAGCATAATAATTCGCCGCCGCGAAGCCGGCCTGGACCGCAGCATGTAAACCGCTTTATCCACCGCGTCGATCATGCGCGCGCTGCTGGATCCGGCGTGAATATTTTTAAACGCGTCCGCAATCTTGACCGGGTTGTTAGTAAATCCCTGCATCTCCTGAATCCGGTGATCGAAGGCCAGAACCGCCGCTTCGCCCTGATCGCCGATCACCAGCGGCTCAATCAGATTCCCGCTCTTCTGAATCTGCGGCAGCACCGCTTCCACCCGGCTGCTCTTCTGGATCACGATGACCAGCGAGATAGGCTGAAACGCGACGTCCACATGGATGTCCTGTTCCTTGCCGTTGTCGAAAAGCCGGAAGTCGGAAGGCTTCAAACCGTTCACGATGGCCCCGGAGCGGTCGAATACCGTGACCGGAGCCTGCACGAAGCTGACGGATGTGCGCTCAATGGGCGTGTCCGGCACAGTTTCGGCCAAGTCCGGCGGCTTCTGCGCCAATAGCATCAGGCTCAGAAAGGAAGCGGCAATCGCACGTCTGACAATCATGAATGCTCCGTATTCCCGTTCAGTAAATCGACGATGTGCGGCAATAGCTCAACGATAGCATCCAGCGATTCGACAGCCCCACGCGGAGATCCAGGCAGGTTCACCACCAAAACGGAACCCCGCGAACCGGCCAGTGCCCGCGAAAGTGGCGCGGTGTTTACCACCTTGCGTCCCTCCGCCCGCATCACCTCCCCCAACCCCGGTATCTCGCGCTCAATCACATCGCGCGTCGCCTCGGGAGTCACATCGCGGGGCGCGATCCCGGTACCTCCTGTGGTGAAAACCGCACGGACGCGGCCCCCGTCGCACAAGGAACGAAGCAGATCCGCAATCCCCTTTCGCTCGTCGGGAACAATCTCGTGAGATTGAATCAAGTAGCCTGATTCCTCAAGCTTGTGGCGCACTGCTGGGCCCGAATGGTCCGGCCGCGTGCCACCCGCCACCGAATCGCTGATCGTAATTACCGCCACCGGAATGTTCATCGCTTGTAATTGCCGCCTTTCCCACCCGTTTTTTCCACCAGAAACAAGTCTTGAATTTCGATTCCCTTGTCGAGCGCCTTGGTCATGTCATACACGGTCAACGCCGTAACCGCCGCCGCCGTGAGCGCTTCCATTTCCACCCCGGTCTGCGCAGCCGTCGCCGCGCTCGCGATGATCCGAATGCCGTCCCGCTCCACCGCGATGTCCACATCCACATGGGAAAGCGGCAGCGGATGGCAAAGCGGAATCAACTCGGAAGTCTTCTTCGCCGCCATAATGCCTGCGATGCGCGCGATCTCGAGCGGGTTCCCCTTCGGATTTCGCGGCAGCGCATCCAGCACGGCCCGGCTCATCCGCACGAACGCATGGGCCTTCGCTGCGCGCGCCGTTTCGCTCTTGCCCGAAACATCCACCATGCGCGGTGTGCCCGAAGCATCGAAATGAGAAAGTGTGTCCATAATTGCTATCGCTTACTTCAAGAGTAGCGGCAGAAACTCCCCTGCGGCCCACTCGGTTCGCTCGGGATCGGTCATCAGGAACGCATTCGCGCGGCTTACCGCCGGTACGTCGCTCGACCCTTTCCACGGCACTGGCGTCAACTCTCCCGAACCGCTGATGAGCGCCGGCAGGAAGCGCGTGAGCCCCGGCTTCTGCCGGAAGGCCACGGTTAACCGTCCGTAAGCAATCGGAAGAACGCTCTCCCGCAGTCCTCCCAGCAGTTCCAGCGCCGCCCGCGCAAACACTTCAAAGGTCACCATCGTGGACGCCGGGTTGCCAGGCAGTCCGAAGAAGAATCGGCCCGCGGACCGTCCGAACACAACCGGCGCGCCAGGCTGAATCTGCACGCGATCGAAGTAAAACTCCGCGTCCAGCGAGGCAAGCGCCTGCTCGACAAAGTCGAATTTCCCGGCCGAGACTCCACCTGAAAGCAGCAGCAGGTCTGAATGCAGGCCTTCTTCGATCCGCTCCCGCGTGTCCCGCTCTTCATCGCGCGCCACCGCAAGCAGCTTGGGGATTCCACCGGCCCGCGTCACCTGCGCCGCCAGCGAGTATGCGTTCGAATTCCGAATTTGGTGCGGCAGTGGAGCCTGGTCCACGGGAACCAGTTCGTCACCCGTCGCCAGAATCGCGACAATCGGCTTCCGGAACACGGAAACCGTAGCATGTCCGGAGGCCGCCAGCAGCGCGATCCCGCTGTAATCCAGCCGCGTTCCCACATTGATCAGCACCTGCCCAGCGCGAGCCTCTTCCCCCTGGCGTGAGAGAAACGTTCCCGGCATGACCGGCGCGTGTTCCACCAGATTTCCCCGCCTGATGGCGTGCTCCACCATCACCACCGCATCCGCCCCGGAAGGAATCGGCGCGCCAGTCATGATCTCGAACGCTTCTCCGGGCGGCAGCGGTCTGGACGGGTCTCCGGCGCGAAGCTCACCCGTTACGGGCACCGGCCCCGGCAGATCCGCCGTCCGTATTGCGAAGCCATCCCGCACGGAGCGGTCGAGCGCGGGAAAGTCGCGATCCGCTCTTGCCTCCTCGGCGAGAATCCGGCCCGCGGCGTCAACCAGCGGAACCGTCTCGCGATCCATCCGCACCGTCACCCGTCGAAGAACAGAGGCGCGCGCATCAGGAAAGTTCAAGGTCACGAGCCATTCTAGAATGAACTGATGACGCGTTTTCCCCTGTTGCTTGCGGCTGTTGCCTGGACGATTTCCCTGATCCCTCCCCCGGATGTGAAAGCCGATGTGGACACGCCGATTCAGGCTGTTGTTCTTGACGGCAAGGGCGCGCCCCTCAAAAATGCCAAAGTCGATATGACTGTCACGATGGTGGAAATGGACCATGGCGAATTCAAGCACGAAGCAAAGGAAGCGAAGCCCGGGAACTACAACGCAACGGCCAAGTTCCTGATGGCCGGAACCTGGAACGTGAAGGTAAAAGTGCAAAAAGGCTCTGAAAGCGCTGTGAAGGACTTCAAGATCGAAGTGAAACAGTAGTGCCGGTCCGGTCGTCACTCACACAGATGGCCGCCATGGTGCGCGATGGCAAGATCTCGCCGGCTGAACTTCTGGACGCGCACCTCCGGCAGATCAAAGCCGTGAACTCAAAGATCAATGCGTTCGTCGAGGTGCTTGGACACGGGCTGGAAGAGGAGCCCGGAAGCCTTCCACCCGGTCCGTTGCACGGCGTCCCCGTCACCGTCAAAGACAGCTTCGACGTGGCCGGGCTTCCTACCCTTTGCGGGAGCAAGCTGCGGATGGGACACCGCGCGGAAAGGGACGCGGCCGCGGTAGCGCGGCTTCGGGCGGCGGGAGCCGTGATCTTAGGCAAGACGAACTGCCCGGAGAATCTGAACAATTACGAGACCGACAACTTCGTCACCGGGCGGACGAACAACCCGTTCGATCCGGACCGTACCGCTGGTGGATCGAGCGGCGGTGAGGCCGCGGCGATTGCGGCATTCTGCTCACCCGGCGGCATCGGCAGCGATGGCGGCGGATCGATTCGGGAACCCGCGCATTTCTGCGGAATCGCCGGTCTCAAGCCCACGCCCGGCCGCGTTTCGGCGGCGGGACACACGCCCGTAATCGCGCATCCGGGAGGGCTGCTGGGGGTTGCGGGGCCGATGGCGCGGAATGCTGCCGATTTGAAACTGCTGTTCCAGGTGTTAGCTGGGCCCGATGTGGAGGATCCCTTCGCGGCTCCGGTGCCATTACGGGTTCCCGATTTATCTGGCGTGAAAGCGCGGGTTTGGACCCGCTTCGATGGAGGGGAAATCGACCCCGAGTTGCTCGCCGCTGTCGACGAGGCCGCATCGCTCCTGGAGCAGATCGGCATTCCCACCGAAGCCGCGGAGCCGGACTGCATCCCACAGGCCCGGGAACTGTGGTGGTTCTTCTTCGAGCGGATCTACGCGCGGACGGCAAGGGCTCTCATTGTGGGCCGCGAAGAGGACGTGCACTGGACTGCGACCGATCTGATATACCGCGCGCTCCAAGAGCCGCCGCCCACCGTTGAGCAGGTCGTGCTGAACCTGGCTTCCCGGGACGAGATGCGGATCCGCCTGCTGAGGACCATGAAAACACATCCTCTGATTTTGACGCCCGTCTGCTCCTCGACTGCTTTCCCGCATCAGGCGCCCCGCCGGGGAGAGGTCGATGTGGTGAACGCGATGACTCCGCTGACCGTCTTTAACCTGTTTGGAATGCCGGCCATCGTGATTCCCTGGAAGGTGTCGAGCGAAGGCCTGCCGATCGGGATTCAGATTGCCGGTCGGCCTTACGATGAAGAATTGTTGCTCGAAGTAGCGGAACGATTGGAGAAAGAAAAGTCATGAAGCGCGCTTGTGTTCTGATGTTGTTCCTGGCGGGATTGCTGCCGGGGGCGAAGGTGTTCCCGTATCCGTACAAGCAGGAGGATCTGGCGAACGGACTTCGTCTGGTAACCATTCCCACCGATTACCCGAACCTGGTTTCGTTGTTCATCGTCGTGCAGACCGGGTCGCGGAACGAGGTGGAAGCGGGAAAGAGCGGCTTTGCCCATCTCTTCGAACATCTGATGTTCCGTGGCACCAAAGACACTCCCCCGGAGAAGTACCAGGCGGCAATCCGAACTGCGGGGGCCGCGCAGAACGCGTACACGACGGACGACTATACGGCCTATCACACGACGTTCTCAAAGGAAGACTTGCCCCGGATTCTTTCACTGGAGGCCGATCGTTTTCAGCACCTGGACTACTCGCCGCAGGCGTTCAAAACCGAAACGCTCGCAGTTCTGGGCGAGTACAACAAGAACAGTGCGAACCCGGTCTCAAAGCTCTTCGAGGTGCTGAGAGCACGCGCTTTTCAGGAGCATACCTACCGGCATACGACCATGGGCTTCCTGAAAGACATTCAGGACTTCCCGAACGAATACGATTACAGTCGGCAGTTCTTTGACCGCTATTACCGGCCGGAGTACACGACCATCATTGTGGCGGGCGACATCGATCCGAAGCAGGTTCGCGCGATGGTGGACAAAGATTGGAGTGGATGGAAGCGGGGGAGCTATAAGGCTCAGATCCCGGCGGAGCCGCCGCAGGAAGGCCCTCGGACAGGCGAAGTGAAGTGGCCGACTCCGACCCTGCCGTGGGTGATGGTGGCCTACCGGGTTCCGGCGTTCAGCGATACCCAAAACGATTCGGCCGCGCTCGATGCGCTTTCTTATCTAGCATTTTCCGCAAGCAGCGATTTGTATCAGAAGCTGGTGATCCAGGAGCAGAAGGTGGATGCGTTCGGCGCTGACAACGGGGACCACGTGGATCCGTATCTGTTTGCGGTGTATGCGCGGGTGAAAAAGGCTACCGATATGGATGCCGTGGACCAGGACATTTTGGCAACAGCTAAGCAGCTCGCGGAGACTCCGGTACCGGCGGAGAAACTGGAGCGCGTGAAGGAGAATCTAAGATACAGCTTTGCGCTCAGGATGAACAACAGCGAAGCGATAGCGGGGACAGTAGCCCGGTTTGTCGCGTTGAAGCGCACGCCGGAGACGATCAATCGCGAGTATGATTTGTACGCGTCACTGACTCCCGCCGATGTACAAAGGGTAGCCAGGCAGTACTTAACGGATCGAAACCGCACGACCGTAACTTTGACGGGTGCTTTGCCTGGGGCCACCAAATGAGAACGCTTCTGGTGATCTTACTTGCCTCCTTTTCCGCTCAGGCCGCGGGCCGCGTTGTAGCGCTTCCCGGGAAGAGTCCGCTGGTGACGTTCCGGATTGTGTTCACGACTGGCGCCGCTTCGGACCCCGTCGGCGAGCCCGGGCTGGCGAATCTAACCTGCGAGCTGCTGGCAAATGGTGGCACGAAGCGGATGACCTACAAGCAGATTGTGGATGCGCTCTTTCCCATGGCGGTTACTGTGCACAGCTACGCGGACAAGCAGATGATGACCTTCACCGCGGAAACGCACGTGGACAATCTGGACAAGTTCTATTCAATCTTCAAAGCCATGCTGCTGGAGCCCGGATGGCGGGAGGAGGACTTCCGCCGCGTGAAGGACGACGCCCTAAACGGGCTGAAGGTGAACCTGCGGGGCAACAATGACGAAGAACTGGCGAAGGAAGAGCTTTACAACCTGATCTATGCGGGGCAGCCGTTCGGACACGACAATTTAGGTACGGTTTCTTCGCTCGAAAAGCTGTCGATCGAGGATGTGAAGGCATTCTACAAGGCTCATCTGACGCAAGCCAATCTCATCATCGGGCTTGCCGGCGGGTACCCGGCGGACTTCCTGACGCGAGTGCAAAAAGACTTCGACGCGCTGCCGAAGACCGGTTCCGCGGAACCTGAGATTCCGGCCCCCGCGGCTATCGACGGGAACAGGATGACTA
>JALYXI010000234.1 GCA_030947245.1 Acidobacteriota bacterium | reverse complement strand
CTGGACCGGAAAGTCGCGAGCCAGGCGGCGAAGATTCGGGAACTCGAGAGAGTGGTCGAGGAGCGGAATGGCCAGTTGAGCAGGTTTGCGGAAGCTTACAAGACGCTGAAGACCGGCTTGCAGTTTTACGAGACGCAGGCGAAGGGAGCCGCGGAACAGCATTACCAGCTCAAGAAGCAATACGAGACGGGGCTGGAAGAGCACAGGAAGAAACTCTCGGCGACGTTCAAGGAGCTGAGCGCTCGCTACGAGGCGAATGCGAAGAAAGAGATCGCCAAGGCGGTCGAGAGTGTGAAGTCGAACGAGCGGAGCGCGGAGGAAATCTGCAGGAACTTTGCGCGCAACTTGCTGAAGGATTTCGGGAGCGCGTTGCCCAGGGAATCAAAGAACTCCGGGACGCCTTCCACTCCATCGGCGAAGCGCTGAAGCAGCTGCCGGATCTGAAGGAAATTGTGCAGGAGTTCCGGGAATGGCGCGAGGCGGCGTGGGAGCGCGTCACCGGGCAGTCTTACGAGCGCGAACAGGGAGAATTGGAGAGGAGCAAGGGACAAAGTAAAAAGCTGGATGGCGGCGGCCGGGGTCATGACCGCGACGATGACGGTTGGAGCCGGTGATCGGAGCCGCCGGACCGGTTCTTCGCGAAGTGCTCATCTGCCGTTCGACGAGATCGTACGCGTCGAATTGCGTGTGATCGTCAGCCAGATTCGTAGCCTGAACCAGAGCATCGCGGAACTGGAGAAGACCATCCCCAAGTTTCTGGGCATCATCTACCGGACGTTGAGCACCCTGTTAGAGAAGCTGAACGCCGGGCGATAGGCCGCGGGATATACGAGTCGAAGGTCGCCAGTTCCATGGAGATCTCCGCATGCCGGTGCAACACTTCTGTCGCAGCAGTTATATCCACATTAACGAAGGATCTCACGCGGATACAGCAGCAAGTCCATAATTACGTGGCCGCCGCCGGTTGCGCTTCGCACATAGCGCACTCGGTAGCGATGCCGCGTCTTATCAGGTGCGAAATCGCCGAATAGCTCCAGCCGTGTGCTGGAATCCAGCACCAAGGTGTCAACCATCATTACTTGGATGTCTAGGTCCGACGTCGTGGGCGTAAGTGCACCAGATGCCAAAGCCACTCCTGAGGTATCACTGACTTCAGAAGTCCCGATTACACTGCTCGATGAGAAATCCGGCAGCTGGGTGGTGACATCGCCCAAATTTGGTTTTTGCATCATGGAAATAGCACTGTCGGGGGAGTCATCGGTCCACACGGGGTCGATGAACGGTGTGGCGGCGATTTTTGTGACGGCGAGGTCGTTGTACTGGTCAATGCCACTTGTGCTACGGTTTTCCACCTTTACCCAAAAACCGCTAGTACCAGAGCTCATGATAGTGACCATAAAAGTGGGCTCTCCCAGGGCGATTTCGGCCCAAGTGCCCACCCAAGCGGTTTCCGGCTGGCTGGTCATCGAGCGGGCCGAAAGCGGCGGCGGATCCGACAGCCCGTCGGACGTAAATCCTCCCTCTTCAACAAGTGGCCCGCTTGACGTCCTGGTCGGCGTATAGCGCAGCCGGTACCAGAAATAAATTGTTTGAGCGCCACCCAGTGCGCCAAACGGATTTCCCAGGATTGCTTCTTTCCAGCCGTACATCGGCTCAGAGCCGGTACTGGCCGTGTACTGCAGTTTATAGTCGCGTGTCGGATCGGCACTTTCGAGAAGCCCTTCGCAGGCGTGGAACGCCCCATGCGTTTTCGGCGCCCCGATATACGGGTTTTCCCAATTGATGGTCATACACCCAGATTGATGGCGATCATTAACGCCTGTGCCGAGAGCCTTAGCATCGTCGATCAAATAAGCCGCGGCACCCTCGGTTCCTCGTAACCAACCCGGTGAGCCCGTTTGCCATTCCCCCGTCTCGCCTGCTGCGATCAGCGTCGGCGGCTCAGCTTGCCAATCGCCACTTGGAAGGTAGACGCCCTGTAAGCGAAGCGTAAAAGGTGTTTCGTTGTGTAGCGTCACTTTCACTTCTCGCAATGCCATATGATGCTCTCCTATGATGTTTTTTCTACTGCTACCTGGTTCTTGTCTTGCTCTGGTAGGCTACGAATCTGGCTGACGATCACACGCAATCGACGCGTACGATCTCGTCGAACGGCAGATTCAGCACTTCGGCAAGCTTCTTCTCGCTCGATAACGCTTCCTTCGCCAGATTGAGCCCCCGCGCGCTCAAGATGTTATTGACCTTGTTCTTCAGAGCGCTGCGCTGCTTCACTAGCGTGTCGCGCGTCTGTGTGAGCGAGGCCAGCTGCGCCAGCTCTTTATCCTTCATTCACACCTCCGGCAGCAGGTTCGCGCGTCGTTGGGGTCCGTCTTCTTCACCGACTGGCTGATGACGCGTGGAACTGATTGGTGTTTACCACTACCACCCGCTCTACCTGGGGCGCCACCGCGTCGTAGAACAACCGCGTGTTGCCGGTGACTTCCACAGCCACCTCGTCGCTCGGCCGCAGCTTCCGCACGAACTTCCCCAAATCCTTCAGTTCCCAATCCTTCAGATACGTCCGCTCGTTTTCCAGCCGTGTACAACAGGTAAACCGATTGCGATGCAGATTGATGCCGATATATCGTTTTTCCATTTCTCTCTCCTGGTTGATATGACTTCCAGGTCGAGCAGACTAACTTTGCGGCGGTCACCACCCTCCTATACGAAGTCGCTAGGCTCCTCATGATGACGTCTCAATCCACAGGTCTGACCAATCTCCTTTACAGGGTCCTTGCCCCAACAAATCAATCCAGCTTGTGACCTTACCGCCGATCGCGGGATAAGACATTCATCTCATCTCCTTTTCATTTCGGAACAACGAGGGCCTGAGTGCCGTTGAGCTTTGTTGGAATCCAGGAGGGCGCTCCGTCTTCGATCGAGTTATCTGTCAAGAGACGAACATCGGAGCCATCCGCTCGCATCACCGCTATTTCTCCATAAGGCTGAAAGGTTAGCCCAAAAGGAGATGCCAGCAACAGATGAATCGCTTCATCTTTGAATCCTTGCCGTCCGGTGGAGAAGGCGATCCATTCGCCATCGGGAGAGAAGGTAGCGTGAGCATTCTTGCCAGGAGAATGAGTCAGCCGTTGTACGCCGGTCCCATCGGGCCGGATTCGGTAGATCTCATAATCGCCGTCGCGTTTACTTGTGAAAGAAATCCAGTCCCCGCGTGGCGACCAGGAAGGAAAGGTGTCTTGATCCGATCCGGTTTCCAGCTTCCGGCTTGCGCCCGCCGCAACGTCCAAAATGTAAAGTCCGCGCGTCTGCCCCTTCGTGACCCGATAAACAACTTGTTTCCCATCAGGCGACCAACTCGGCATTCCGCTGTTCGCATCCCCGGGTGTCACAGGCGTCAGGCTGGTGCCGTCAGGTCGAATGCTCATCAGGCGCGCCGGTTTGATGGTGGACCGTTGAAAGAAGCCCCCCAGACCAAAAAGAATGGTGTCGCCGAGCGGCGACCACACTGGAAACGTGATGTCATCATTGGACGCGCCTTCGTAGATGACTCTACGGCTCGAGCCATCCTCAGCCAGGATGACAAGAGCACCGGTTCGAGTCTCGCCTCCGAAATTTGTACCCACATAGACCATGCGATCGCCCTTGGGGGAAAACGACGCAGCGTTCGGCACACGGAGCAGAGTGAATCGCGGGTCCAGGCTCGGCGAAGAATTGACTCCTCGATCGCGTTCCGGACGACGGTCCACCTCGCGATGGAATACCATGCTTCGATGATCGGGGGACCAGTCAGGCGCTTCGAAGTCTCCCGCGAGCTCCAGTCCTCCTGTGAATCTGATGCCAGCGCGCGTCTGGTAGGCCATTTCTTTCGCATTCACATAGCGAGGAAATACTTTCAGCTCGGTGCCGGTAGTGATCGTCTGGCGTTCGCCGGTTTTCCATTCCACCGAGACTATCTGGCTGAGTCCGGTTCCAAAAAGCAAACCACCTTTACAGACTTCGTCGGGAGCGGCAGAATAGAACACCAGGTGCGTTCCGTCCGGTGCCCAATGCGGCGTTCCTGCCAGCTCAGATGCGTCAGTAATTCGGCGCAAACCGGAACCGTTGGGGCGCGCCATATAGATGCTGGTGAACTGAGGGGTGACAAAGGGCGCGGGTCCGGGCGCGGTAGTAGGCGGACAAGCTTTGATACTCGGGTCTCGATCTGACGAGAACGCGATCCACTGTCCGTCCGCTGACCAAGCCGGCCTGAAATCTCCAGCCGCATGCTTTGAAATGTTGTGCGCCTTGCGTGTGATCATGTCCAACACCCAGATGTCTGCCTGCCCGCTCCGGCTCGACACGTAAGCGAGGGATTTGCCATCGGGCGAAAGTACGCCTTGGTCATCGAAGGCGCGATCATCTGTCAGCCGCTCAAGTTTTGATCCATCCGGCTTCACTCGATAGATCTCGGCGAAGCCGTCACGTTGGGAGGTGAAGATGATCCACTGTCCGTCGGGAGAAAACGACGCATTGTAATCAAGGGCGGGGTCGGGCACGAGCGGACGTGCGTTACTGCCATCCCGCCCCGCAATGAAAATATCCGTGTTGTAGGGCGCGAAGCTCTGAAACGCGATTTTATACGCGGGAGAGGCACTACTCTGCGCCAACGCCGAAGCACAAAGAAGAGTTGCGATAACCGACAAACACAGCGAGTTCGTACGCCAAAACGACACTTTATGTTTTCTCCTATCTAAATGCTTCAGCCTTCCGCATCACTGCTCTTGTACTCTGTTCGCGACGAGACTATAAGCACAAGCCCCTTGACGTGCTTACTCCGGCGCGGGCACTGCAGGCAACTCGGCATCCATCCGAACGGCATGCCCAACGATTCTTGCGATCTTCTGTATCTCATTTCCGGACGCATCCAAAACTACGCCGTCACCCAGGGAATCGTAAGACTTCAGATCTTGCGCAAGGGCTAACCAGAGCCGTACTTTCGTTGTTCCGGTAAACACGCCCTTGTCGTCGTGGGTGAAGTAAATAAGTGTCGTCACGAACTTCCTGTCACCGGTGCGTAACCAGACCCCTTTGTGCGTGCTTTGTGACGGATTGACGCTGACCGCTGTGAAGGAGCCGTCAGCAGCGTAGGTTCCAACTGCGAATAGTTGGAGATTGCCCCCTGGATCAGTGACCTGGATGTTCCAAGTTCCTTGTATCGACTGGCCGGTCATGCTGACGGTGTCCTGGGCAGGCGCTGCAGTCTGAGACAGCCAGAGTACAGCGAAGAAAGCGGAGTAAAGTTTCATCTTTGGATCTCCATTTTGTCGGGCGGCCTGAAGTCGGCGAAGCTCAAGTGCGGCAAGATAAGCCGATACCTCGTGGAGCCCCGGCTACTTTGGTTTTTCACCCGTTCACTTATTAAGAGCGGTATTTCCCGCTCCGAAATGCCAAGGCAACCGGAATTTATTTTTGTTTTCTGTCCCAAAAGCGTTATCGCCATTCCCGGGTTAAGAGACCGCGAGTATTGCGACACCTGGTCAAGTACGAGTCCTGATCTTGTTACAATTCGCGCATGCCTGCATGGGCGCAACGTGATTCGGGTGTGCACACGGCGGAAGGCGAGATCACAGGAATTTTAGCTAGCTGGCGAGCTGGCGATTCTAACGGGCTTGAACGCCTGTTACCCCTTGTTCGTACGGAGTTGCGCCGCTTAGCGCAACGGCATCTCGGACGCGAGCAAAAGGGCTACCTTGTACAACCTTCTTCGCTTGTGCAAGAGGCATTCCTGCGGCTGCTCCCAGGAGCAGCCGTCGGCTGGCAGGATCGGGCACACTTTTTCGCTGTCGCGTCCCGGGTGATGCGGCACGTGCTGGTCGACTATGCGCGCGAGAGGCGCTGCGCCAAGAGGGGCGGCGCGGCGGTTCACGTTCCCTTGGACCCCGCAGTAATTCTTTCCCGGGAACAGCTCGACAAAATTGTAGCGGTGGATCTGGCGTTGGAGCGTCTTTCGGCGCTTGACGAACGCAAAAGCAGAGTTTTCGAAATGCGTTTTTTTGGCGGATTGAATGTTGAGGAGATCGCTGAAGTTTTGGGAGTGGCGGCCCACACGGTGATCCGCGATTGGAGCTTCGCGCGAGCGTGGCTGCGCGGCCACTTGGGCGACGCTGGAACAACGTAAGTGGACCGATGGCAGGAAATTGAATCGTTATTCCACCAAGCGGTGCAGCGAGCGCCGGCGCAACGTAATCAATTCTTGTGCGAAGCGTGTCGCCAAGATGCCGAGCTACATCGCGAGGTTTCGCTTCTGCTCCTAAACCATGAGGAAGACGGCAGCGTCGAGACGTGGGCCGCAGCCGCCGCGGCGCAATTGATCGATCCGCCGGTCTTGCTGCAAGAGGGCCAGTTGCTGGGTCCTTACCGCATTGAGTCTTTTCTGGCTGCCGGAGGCATGGGCGAAGTATACCGGGCTACCGATACGCGGCTAGGACGCGACGTAGCGGTCAAAGTCTCCGCGGCCGGGTTCAGCGAGCGCTTTGAAAGGGAAGCGGCGGCGATTGCTTCCCTGAATCACCCCAACATTTGCCAGCTCTACGATGTAGGGCCGAACTACCTGGTGATGGAACTGCTGGAGGGGCCGACGCTGGCAGATCGGATCCGACAGGGCGCAATTCCTCTCGGCGAAGCCCTCGGCATTGCCCACCAGATTGCTGAAGCGCTCGAAGCCGCCCATGAAAAGGGCAGAGTTCACCGTGATCTGAAACCGGCTAACGTCAAGCTCACAGCGGAAGGTACGGTGAAGTTGCTTGACTTTGGCCTTGCAATGCCAATAGCAGAGCCGCTGGCGGCGGGCAATCGAACTCCTTCGGTAGCCTTGTTAAACTCCCCGAGCTCCGCTGGAATGGTTGTGGGAACCGCACCGTACATGAGTCCAGAGCAGGCCCGCGGCCTTTTGGTGGACAAGCGCGCGGATATTTGGTCCTTCGGCGTCGTGCTGATGGAGATGCTCACTGGACAGCAGGTTTTTCGGGGCGAGAGCGCGCTGGAGACACTCACTTCTGTGATGCAGGGTGAACCAGACTTCGAACGGCTGCCGGACGGCACACCCGCGAGCGTCCGCCTGCTACTGCGGCGCTGCATCGACAAAGACCTCCGGCGGCGGCTGCAAGCAATCGGAGAAGCGCGCATCGCGATTGAAGACACGGTTTCAGCTCCCGTGGTCACAAATTCGCCGATTCGAAATCCCAGGTTGCCGTGGCTTCTTCTTGCTGCTCTCCTCATTGTGTCCGCCCTCGCTTCGACGCTGCTTTATCGACGGGGCAATTCGCAACCTGCCCGAGTGATTCGCTTCGATGTTGCCCCCCCAAATAACACCAGTTTCGCGGAGTCGAACCCTGCCATTTCTCCGGACGGCTCACGCTTGGCGTTCACCGCATCGTCCCAACGTGGTCCTGTTCTGTGGGTACGACCGCTGGATTCCAGTACGGCCCACCAACTTTCCGGTACAGAAGGAGCTTCCCAGCCTTTCTGGTCCCCCGACAACCGTCAGATTGGTTTTTTCTCAAATCGTAAGGTGAAGAAAGTGGACATCTTCGGAGGGCTGCCGCAAATTCTTTGCGATCTTCCCACCTCTCCGCGAGGAGGCACCTGGAACGAAGACAACATAATTCTCTTCAGTTCCGGTACTCACCCGATCTTTCGTGTTTCTGCAGCAGGAGGGGTACCCGAGCCGGTGACCGAATCTTCCGTATCTTTGCTCGGCTCTCCCTATTTTCTGCCGGACGGCCGTCACTTTCTTTATATCCTTCAGACTCACGCGGCCGATATGGGGGTGTACGTCGGCAAGATCGACTATGCATCAGGCGCGGATAGAGGGCTAAAGCCCGGCAAGCGCTTGGTCACCACGCCGGTCAAGGCGCTATACTCCCGTTCGCCCGGCGGGGAGACAGGGCATCTGCTCTATATGCAAGGCGGCACGTTGATGGCGCAGCCCTTCGACCCGAATCGGTTTCAATTGGGCGGTGAGCCTCATCCCATCGCTGAATTGGGGATGCCAGGAGATGTCGGCCTGATGCTCGCTCCCTTTTCTGCGTCGAGTAATGGGGTTCTGGTTTATCAGAATCCTGTCGACGCCGCTTCACAATTTGTTTGGTTTGATCGAGCCGGTAAGAATCTAGGCACGCTCGCTTCGGTTGACTACCTGTCCCACCCGAATCTCGCGCCCGATGGTAAACGAGTCGTCTGGAATCGGCCGGATCCAAAACTGGGAAACTGGGATATCTGGATGACGGATACGGCTCGCGACGTATCTTCGCGATTCACAACCGATTTATCAAGGAACGACTTCCCAGTGTGGTCCGCTGATGGAAAACACATTTTCTTCACATCCAGCAAGGATGGGCGCGGCGGGATTTTCCGAAAGCTTTCCAGCGGTTCCGGAACAGATGAGCTTGTTTTGCAGTCGGGAAATTTAGAATCACCCACGAGCACGAGCAGCAAATACCTGCTTTACTCCGAGCGCGATTCGAAGACCAGGTGGCGCTTGTGGGCGCTACGGCTTGAAGGGAATGCTTCGCCGGAACCCTTGTTCCGGACCTCCTTCAACGAGATGCATGGACAGTTCTCATCCGACGGCAAATGGTTCGCGTATGCCTCGGACGAGACGGGGCGGTATGAAACCTACGTACAGAAGTTCCCGCCATCGGAAGGTAGGTGGCAGGTTTCAAACACTGGAGGTGCTCAACCGCGATGGAGGCGCGATGGAAAAGAGTTGTTCTATCTGTCCCTCGACGGCACTATTATGGCAGTGGAACTGAAGATGGGCGATGGCTTCGAGGTAGGCCGGCCCAAGCCCTTGTTTCAGACACAGGGCCCAAGTGCAACGAACCTGGGGTTCACCTATGATGTTTCCGGTGATGGTCAGCGATTCCTGATAAACACTCGCTCAGTCGCTGGCGGTAATTCTGCGCCGATTCACGTGGTGGTCAACTGGACTGCCGCGTTGAAATAAAATCCAAGCTGCGTCAGGCACAGTAAGAAGATCAATGTAGGCTAGCAATCTGCGATTGGACTCAACCTGAGTTCAGTGAGGCGGAGTCTGTCACACCGGTCAACTTGCCGAAAAGGACTTGCCGGGCGGTTGGTAATGGCGACAAGATAGCAGCTGAGCAACAAATTCGGAGGAGCAAGTGAAAATCGCATATCTTAGTCGTTTCATCTTGGCCACCGCCATGGTCATGCAGGCCGGTGCGGCGCAAGCTGCCATGAAAACCCTCTGGATCGACTATAAGCAAGGCAATACCCCGCTGTCCGCCTATCTAGCCTATGACGACGCTGTCCAGGGGCGGCGCCCCGGTATTTTGATGATTCATGACCGCTCCGGCTTCTCGGAGAACACGCTCGCGGATGCTCTGATGATCGCCAAGCTCGGTTATGTGGTGTTCGCCGAGGACATTTTCGGGAAAGGTGCGATGCCTAAGGACGTTCCGGAGATGACGAAGCTGATCACCATTTACAAAGAGGACCGTCCGCTCATGCGTGCCCGCGCCCTAGCCGGATTGGATGTTTTTAAGGCACTGCCGATGGTTGATCCGACGAGACTCGCCTCGGTCGGCTATTGCTTCGGCGGAACCGTGGGGATCGAGCTTATCGAAACTGGGGCGCCGCTTCTTGGCTTTGTCTCCGTGCACGGATCGTTTAACAAGTTCACGCCGGAAGCCGCCAAGAACATTAAGGGGCGGGTCCTCATTCTACACGGTGCAGAAGACATGGCTGCCCCGATGGAAGAGGTCAATTCTTTGATCTCGCAGTTCCGCGGCGCCAAGGTGAACTTCGAGATCAATCTGTATAGCGGTGCCACGCACGGCTTCACGCGGCCGCAGAACCCCTTTGACCTGCGCGCTGATGAGGAATACAAGGTAGCTATGACGCGCTTTCTCAAGGACGTTTTGGCACAATGAGCGCCGACTTCCTGGTCAGTGTCAAGGAAAAGACTAAATGTCGCGAATTGCGCTGCCCCTCGATCTACATTTCGCCGTCACTCATGATCGACGCAATGCATGGCCGTTTTCGGTCGTCAGGCCCTGACCACATGCCAAGGCGACCCTATACGCACTCATCTGGTTAGCTACTTCTTGCCCGGGGCGCCAAGGAAAACCTCTCCGTGTAACGGGCCTGCGCCTCCGACAACTGTTTGTGTAATTGTTAGTCCGGTTCCGGAATCGGAAGGTTGGGCCAAAAACAGACTCGATAGTAACGGAGGATGACCTCCCTCCCGTGTTGAGGGCCACGTCAACCGTTTGCCCATTGGCAACGACCATGTCCTGTGCACCATTGTGGTCGAAATCGCCAAACGGCTGCAAAGCAATTCGTAAGAAGTCGCTCACTCGATTGTAGTGTCAAGTTTTAACCGAAACCAATTTTCGCCGGACTCCTAGCTAGTAGATGGATCAAAAAGCAGCGTCCGTCCACTTCAGGCACTCCTTCGCAAAGGCGAGAGCTTTGGCGATGTCGGTCACGATGACTGACCTTTAGAATCTTTGCTCTTTGGGCTTTCTGTCGGTGACGCCAGCCACTAATCTAGATCAAGCAGGCTAGATGAAGATAGGAGCTGATGATGCTGAAGCGGATCTATTCTTTGTTCGTTGTTGTATCCCTGAGTTTTGCGGCGGCGTTGCCGACGGGTGTGCCGGAACAGAGCGGCATGTCGACGGAGCGGCTGAAGCGCATTGATGGCGTGATGAAGAAGCACATTGCGGATGGCGATCTGAATGGCGCGTCCGGGCTGATTGTGCGCAATGGAAAAGTTGTGTTTCGGGGGGCATGGGGCGAAGTGTCTGGCGTCAACTATATTTCCCACTTAACGACAACTATATTTCCCGGCCAACGACAACTAGATTCGATGGAAGCGCGAGGCCCGCAAGGGCCAATGCGGTTCCGCTAAACTGACCTCGACCGGAGCAGAGGATAGGGCTCTCCAGGGATGGAACCTGAGCGCTGACTTCGGGGCCGAGACCGGGCCGGGGGCGCTATGCCCTCGGCGGGTTTTGACGTGTAAACCGGGATCGGCATGAAGGCGTTAAATCCCGGGGGTTTGGGGGCGGAGCCCCCATTTAAGAAGGGTTGTCCTCCTTTTCTTTTCCGTCTTCAGGCTGCTGTTGTTTCTTTGCCTGCTCGATCCGGTAACTGGTGACGTTGAGTTCGAGAATGACGCTATGGTGAACCAGCCTATCGATAGCGGCGGCAGTCGTCATCGGATCTTTGAAGATCGCCTCCCACTTGGAGAACGGCAGGTTGCTGCTGATCAGCACGCTGCCGCGCTCGTAACGTTCCGCCAGAAGAGTGAACAGCACCTCCATTTCTTCGCGGCTCTGTTGCACGTAACCGAGATCGTCAATGACCAGACCTTCGAAGCTTGCGAGTTTCTTAATTGCACGGCTGAGCTTGAGATCGCGCTTGGCGATCAGAAGGTCCTGCACCAGCAGATTGCACGTGGTGAAGTGGATTCGGCGGCCTTTACGGATCAGTTCCTAACCGAGCGCAACCAGAAGATGCGTCTTGCCGCTACCGGGCGAGACAGAAACATAATGCCCATGAACCCGAGATTATAAAGATCCACTACCGATTCCATCCTCTGTACGGACAGAGTCTTCGCGTTCAGCGGAAAGTGAAGTTTCCACGAGGAGAGTACCTCTTCTGCGAGTTGCCGGACGGGACCATCGGCGGGTTTCCCTCCTGGAT
The DNA here is from genome assembly GCA_030947245.1 of Acidobacteriota bacterium. Taxonomy (GTDB): domain Bacteria; phylum Acidobacteriota; class Terriglobia; order Bryobacterales; family Bryobacteraceae; genus JALYXI01. Next base: position 2,616 of record JALYXI010000234.1, on the reverse strand, counting down.
CGCGGATGCGGGCAAGTGTGCGGATCTGCTTATTGGCGCACCACTCTGTTCAACAACAGCACTGGCTGAGCTTCGGGCACTGCTCGACACCTTGCATTCGGATTCCCGACGCGGTAACGCATCACTGAAAGAGGTGCGACGGAATGCCGCGAACGATACCTAAAAAGACGCCAGTAACGACGCAGATGAACCTGCTGTTTTGTAGCAGCGAACCGATGATATTGCCCCAGGACCGACAACAGGAACTCGCCATTGCTCTCGCCGATCTATTGTTAAATGCGGCGACGGTCGAGCGAACAGAAGCAGCGGCGGGAGACCAAGTATGAATCCGAAGATTACGTCAGACCACCTCAAGCGGCGCGCAGTCGTTTACATTCGACAGTCGTCACCTGGGCAGGTAATCCACAACCAGGAGAGTCAGCGCCGGCAATACGGTCTTGCCGATCACGCCCGCCAGCTTGGCTTTCAGCAAGTCGAGGTGATCGATGAAGATCTCGGCCGCTCCGGATCCGGGCAGGTGGATCGACCCGGATTCCAGCATTTAGTCGCAGAAGTCTGCACCGGACAGGTCGGCGCGGTGCTTTGCATCGAAGCATCGCGTCTGGCGCGAAACGGGCGCGACTGGCACCATCTCATCGAGCTATGCGGTTTGGTTCGCGCCATCGTGATCGATCCGGATGGCGTCTACGATCCAGGCGTGCTTAACGACCGACTCCTGCTTGGTCTAAAAGGAACGATGAGCGAATTCGAGTTGAACCTGCTGCGGCAACGGTCGCTGGAGGCGATTCGTCAGAAAGCCCGCCGGGGCGAGTTGCAGTTCCGGCTACCGATTGGATTTCGATGGACCTTAAATGGGAAGGTTGAAATCGATCCCGACCGCCGCGTGCAAGAATCCATCCACCTTGTATTCGCAAAGCTGACTGAACTCGGGAGCGCCCGGCAGGTACTGTTGTGGTTTCGCGGAGAAAAGATCAACCTGCCCTCGCTGGTCGTGGAAGCGCCGGGACACGATGTCCTCTGGAAACCGCCGGTCTACAACTCGATCTGGCACATGTTGAGGAACCCCATGTACGCCGGTGCTTATGCGTTCGGTAAGACCGAGTCTCGAACCAAGGTGATCGACGGTCGCGCGAGAAAGACCGAAGGACACTTCAAACCGTTCGAAACCTGGATGGTCTTGATTCGCGACCATCATCCCGGGTACATTTCATGGGAGCAGTTTGAACGGAATCAATCGATGCTGGCCGATAACGCGCACATGAAATCGCGTATGGAACCAAAAGCCGGCCGCGGAGGCCGGAGCTTGTTGGCCGGACTACTACGTTGCCGCCGTTGCGGAAGAATGCTCCACGTTGCCTATAGCGGCTCTCATGGCGAAGTGCCACGGTATCATTGCCGCGGAGCACACATCAATCACGGCGAGGCATGGTGCATTTCATTCGGCGGCTTGCGTCCCGACCGGGCGATCGCCGCAGAGATCTTGAAAGCCGTGGAAGGCAACGCTATTCAGGCCGCTTTAGAAGCCGCCGGGCGTGTTGTCGAACAGCAGCGCCAGCGGCACAGCGCGCTTTCGCTGGAACTGGAGCAAGCGCAATATGAGGTACGTCTGGCAGCTCGTCGTTACGAAGCGGTCGATCCGGACAATCGTCTGGTGGCTGCTGAGCTGGAGGCGCGCTGGAATGCCGCCCTGAGATCCGCAGGAGAAGTGGAACAACGGTTGCGCCAGAATGAGCTTCCCGACAAGGTCGTACGGATACCGGCCAAGGAAACTTTGCTTAGTTTGGCCCAAGACCTTCCTGCCGTTTGGAACTCGCCGTCAACGGACATGCGATTGAAACAACGAGTCGTTCGCATTCTGATCGAGGAGATTATCGCGGATGTGGATGACGCCAGCACCGAGATCGTTTTGCTGATTCACTGGAGCGGCGGCCAGCATTCGGAGCTTCGCATGAAAAAGAACCAGACCGGGCAGCACAGCCGTTGCACCAGCCTCGAAGCGGTAGAGATCCTTCGCCGCATGGCGGGCCGGTTTCCGGATGAGCGGATCGCCGCTACCCTAAACCGGCTCGGATTTCGGACCGGTCCAGGAAATACTTGGAACGAAGGCCGTATCCGATCCATCCGCAGCTATCATCAGCTGCCAGCCTATGACGCGACAGAATGCAACCGTAAGACACTTACCCTGGAACAAGCGTCCGAGCGGTTACAAGTAAGTCACAAGGTAGTCCGGCGTCTGATCGAATCGGGAAAGATAGCCGCCACCCAGATCGTACCGTGGGCTCCGTGGGAAGTCTCCGCAGAGGCGATGGAATGTGAGGAAGTATTACAGGAAGTAAAGCGGGTGAAACGAGGAACGCGCATGAAAACGCCTTTGCCGCAGGAGGAACTGCCGATGGTTCAGGAGATCTAATGCCCGTCGGCTTCCAATCAGAAAGTCGGGTACTCTTGTTTTCAACGACGTAGCGAGGAGGTGCAGAATGTCGCAGGATCGCCGGGGCCGAGAAAAAGAGCGTCTTCCCGCTTCCCGATGAAGCCGCAGGCAGCCAGATCGAAGACCAGGCTTCTGTTCATCTTCGGGTTGAAGGTGAAGTCGAAGCTGTCCAGCGTTCTTTGGGC
>JALYXI010000204.1 GCA_030947245.1 Acidobacteriota bacterium | reverse complement strand
GTCCAACCTGCTGCGCAGCGGCGCAACCCGCAACTACGAATGCCAAACATAGTTTTCTCATAATCAGTTTGCTTCCTTAACTCTCTCCCAACTCCGGTTTGCGGATGACTTCAACACGGCATCGGTCACGTAGTCGGTAGCCAATGCCTCGCGAAACGTAGGCGCCGCGGGCGTGCCGTCCCCGAGCCCAGTGAGGAAATCCGCCACCTGGTGAATAAACGTGTGTTCATAACCAATTTGCAATCCGGGCACCCACCAGTTCTTCATGTATGGATGATCGCTGTCGGTGATGTGGATGTCCTTCCAGCCACGCAGGCGGGCTTCATCCCGATGGTCGAAGTATTGAAGACGGTGCAAGTCGTGCAGGTCCCAGATCACCGACGCGCGTTCACCATTGATCTCCAGCGTATAGAGCGCCTTATGGCCACGCGCGTAGCGTGTGGCCTCGAAAGTGGCAAGCGAGCCGTTGCGAAAGCGCGCCAGGAATGCGGCGGCGTCGTCGATACGGACGGGCTCGTCCTTACCGGTAAGGTTGTGCTTGCGCTGTTTGATGAACGTCTCTGTCATCGCGGTCACTTCGTCGATCTTGCCGTTCAGCCAAAGCGCCGTATCGATGTTGTGGGCCAGCAGGTCACCCGTTACGCCGCTGCCCGCTACGCTCGCATCCAGCCGCCAAAGCCCCTCGCCTCCCTGGGGAAGATCGCTCGAGATCGTCCAGTCCTGCAGAAACACGGTACGGTAATGAAAGATTCTGCCCAGGCGGCCCTCATCGATAAGATGCTTGGCGAGCATCACGGCGGGCACGCGCCGATAGTTATACCAGACCATGTTCGGCACTCCGGATTGCTCCACCGCCTTCACCATGCTTTCAGATTCCAATGGATTGCGGCCCAAAGGCTTCTCGCACATCACCATCTTTCCCGCAGCCGCGGCTGCAATGGCGATCTCAGCGTGCGTATCGTTCGGGCTCGCGATATCGACGAGATCGATTTCGGGAGACTCCACCAGCCGTTGCCATTCTGTTTTGGCCGACTCATACCCCCACTTCGCGGCAAACGAGCGAGCCCTGTCGCCACTGCGCGCGCACACTGTTTTCAGTACGGGCTGGTAAGGCACATCGAAGAAATTCGTGACCCGGCCGAAGGCATTCGAATGAGTGCGGCCCATGAAGCCGCAACCGATGACACCGATGTTTAGCTTTTTCATCTAATCCCAGCCGTGAGCGTTGCGAACCGCAATCATCACGCGCAGCACATCGTTCCAAATTTCCGGGTTCATCATTACTGAGTTTGGAAACATGCAGCCATCCCAGCAAATATGCTGAAACGCGCGCGTCGGGTGACCGTTGTCATCGGTCATCCAGGCCCCGGCATCGCGTACGATGTCGAGTTTACCGTTCGGATCGAGCGGGCGGCAGTGCCTTCCGGTCTTGTCATGGGAGCCGGAGCCGCTCACAGTGCCGTCATTTTGCGCGATGTGAAAGTCCAATGTCCACGGGCGCAGCGCGCGTGCCACTTCGCGGTATGCCTCGGCCAGCCGGTCTGTTTGGGACCACTCGAAATCCGCCGGAAGCAGGCGGTCCTCGGGCGCATTGTGGCCCATAGTGAAAAGCATGGTGTGCGCCATGTCGGCCTGGAACCCGACGATTCCGGGCATATCCACCTCTTCCAGCAGTTCCTTCATCCGGCGCCAACTATGCATGCCTGCCCAGCAGATTTCCCCTTCCGCGGCAAGTTTCTCGCCATAGCCTTGCGCTATGGTTCCGGCTTCGCGAAAAGTTTCGGCGATCGTCTTCGTGTGCCGCTGCGGATCGTTCGCCCATTCAGCAGGTCCGGTTGCCGAATCGATGCGGATCACGCCATAAGGGCGCGCGTCCAATTCGCGGAGCTTGCGGCCAATCCGGCAGGCTTTTCTAACCTGCGTGAGAAAGCGGGCGCGCTCTTCAGAGCTTCCCATTGCGGAGCCGCCACCGGTGGGCTCCCATACGGGAGCAACCAGAGAACCCGCGCACAGGTTTCGAGCATCCAGTTTCTCAGCCAATTGCGCCAGATCATCATCGGAAGAATCGATATCCGTATGGGGAAGAGCAAGAAAGAGGTCGACGCCATCGAATCGAACGCCGTCCACTTCCGTTGCCGCGGTCAGATTCAGCATGGTATCGAGATTGATGGCCGGTTCGGAATCCGGACCCTTTCCGACCAAACCGGGCCACATGGCGTTATGAAGAGCGGGGTATTTGTGCAGCGCTGTCATTTGTGGAAACTTATGAAATCCCGTTACAGTATATAAGGACAGGCAATGAAGAAACACGGGACGCTTTCCACCGCTTTGTTCGCAGCAAGCGCACTCACCGTACAGGCGCAGACGCTCACGTTGCCGCCCGGCGAAGGGAAGGAGACCACAGAAAGGGTCTGCGGATCCTGCCACGGCGCGGAGCTTCTGATTGGCCGGCAGGAAACGCGGGAAACCTGGGGCGCGATTGTGGATGATATGGTACAACGCGGCGCGACAGGCACGCAGGACGAATTCTATGAAGTGGTCGATTACCTTGCCAAGAACTTTTCGAAGACTTCTCCCGCGGTGAAAATCAACGTCAACAAATTGACGGCGAAAGATCTGGAAAAAGTGCTGCGGCTGACGGATAAGCAGGCCGCCGCCATTGTGCAGTACCGGGCAGAGAAGGGCGACTTTAAATCAGCGGCTGACCTGGAGAAAGTACCGGGCGTGGATGCCGCCAAAATCGAAGTAAGCAAGAACAGGCTGTCCTTTTAGATCCATTCCCGCATACCTCGCCGCAGGAGTTGTCCAAGGTAGCATTGACAGGCCTTAAAGCCCCGTCATAAGATGAACCCCAACTGCAATTATCAATCTTTCCAGGTGGGGTGTATGACTTTAGTTCACAAGAGTTTTCGATTTTCAGTTTCCCGCGCCGCCGTGGTCTTTGGCTTCTGGCTTGGGCATGGTGCCCTTTACGGTCAAGGTTTGACAGGTCAGCTTTCCGGCAGTGTTACAGACCCCAGCGGAGGCGCTGTCGCCAACGCGGAGGTCATCGTTGCGAATAGCCAGACCGCGCAATCCCGCGCAGTGAAGACCGATACCCAAGGGCACTTCGTGATCCCCGAACTGCTGCCCGGTACGTTCTCGCTCAACATCACGGCTTCGGGCTTCAAAAAATACGAACAGCGTGAAGTTGTGATCTCAGCGACGGAGCGCGTGACGTTGCCGCCGATCGTAATGCAGGTGGGCGCGGTGAACGAGACAGTTTCGGTCACCGGGGAAGCGGCCGTGGTGCAAACGGAAAGTGCGGAACGTTCCGGCCTGATTACTACGCGGCAAATGCAGGAGCTCCCGCTGAA
>JALYXI010000190.1 GCA_030947245.1 Acidobacteriota bacterium | reverse complement strand
AGAGAAAGGGATGAATCCGGAATCACCCGGTCCATGTCGAAATCGATGGTGTTCCCAAATCCTTGGCATCTTGGGCACGCGCCCGCGGGGCTGTTGAAGCTGATCAGATTCGGCTCCGGCTGCTGAAATTCCAGGTGCGCGGAAGGGCAGGTGAAGCGCTCGGAAAAACGCAGCCGCTGCTCTCGATCGGCTGAAAGCAGAATCGCTTCCGACGCTTCGCGGTAACAGATCTCGATGGTGTCCACAACGCGCTCCCGCATGCCATCGTTGATTGCAATTCGGTCCGCTAATACGTACACCGGCTGCCCGAAATCCACTTCCAGCAGCGATTCCGGCGTTGAAAACTCGAAGATTCGCCCGTTTTGAAAGAGCCGCGCAAAACCGCGCTTTCGCAACTCGAATAGATGCTGCTTCAAATCAGCCGCCGTGCGTACGGCAAACAGCACATACCATCGGCTGTCCTCGGGAAGCGCAAGAATTTGCTCCGCCGCGCGATCCACGGTGTCGCGCTCCACGCGCTCCCCGCATACCGGGCAATACGTGATGCCGATGCGCGCATACAGCAGCCGGAGGAAGTCGTACGTCTCCGTTGCGGTCGCGACCGTCGAGCGCGGATTGCGCGTGGAATTTTTCTGCCGGATCGCCACTGCGGGGGCGATTCCGTCGATTTCATCTACATCCGGCTTCTCCATGCGCTCCAGAAACTGCCGCGCATACGCCGACATGGATTCCACGTACCGCCGCTGCCCTTCCGCGTAGATCGTGTCGAAAGCGAGCGACGATTTGCCCGATCCCGAGACCCCCGTCACAACCGTGATCTGGTTGTGCGGAATAGACACGGAGATATTCTTCAGGTTGTGAACACGCGCACCGCGGATATTGATGAATTCTTCCAAGACAGGTAGGCGGGACTGATTTCAGTTTACCTGACGAGTAACGCAGGGCCAGGAGGTCGAAAGACAATCATCGGGTGGGGTGCGAAGAGCTTGCACCGAAATTTGTGTCCAGTTGGTCGGCGATCCGCCCATGACACCGTTCTCCCAGGTAAAGCCGATGCCTTTGGGCGGTCAAGTGGACTCTAATTAATACATATGCCAACGCTGGAAGGCACAACCGCGCTTGTAACAGGGGGATCGCGAGGCATAGGTCGAGCGATCTGCCTGAGGCTCGCGTCGGAAGGCGCGGATATCGTTTTGCATTACAACCGGCGCCAATCTTCTGCCGAAGAGGTGGCCGCGGCCATTGGCCGCAAAGTAAAGCTGATTCACGCCAATCTGGCTTCGCCGTCAGAAATTCAGGCGATGTTCCAGGAGTTGGGGCACGTCCGCCTGAACTTCCTGATCAACAATGCGGGCGTATGGAAGGGCACGCCGCTTGGAAGTACGGCGCCGGAACTTATCGACGAGATCCTCAATATAAATCTGAAGGGCCCGTTTTGGGTCACCCAATGCGCGTTGCCCCTTCTTCCGGAGGGTGCGCGAATTATTAACATTTCTTCGGTGGCCGGCAGAACGGGCATTGCGGGAGGCCGCAGCCTTTATGGGGCTACAAAGGCCGGCATCGACTCATTGACAAGAAACTGGGCCTTGGAGCTGGCGCCGCGAAAAATCCTGGTCAATGCGGTGGCGCCCGGCTATGTCACCACCGATATGACCTCAGCGCATCTGTCCGACACCGCGACATTCGAACGCGCCATCGGACGCCACCCGCTGGGCAGGCTTTCCACACCTGAAGATGTTGCTGACGTCGTGGCTTTTCTATGCTCGGATGGCGCAAGATTCATAACGGGTCAAAGCATCAATGTCAGCGGTGGCTTCGTGATTTGAATGCGATCCACTTGGATACATTGTCCGCATATGATGGAATTGTTATAACCGCTGACCTGAACTTCGTTCTCAACGAACCCTCCCAAACTAAGTGAACGTGCCCGTGTTGATTTAGGTTGGCGTGCGTCATCGCGGGCCGGTTCTATGGCAGAATGCGGTGGTGCTCCAATCACTGACCGGGCGCAATGAATGGAAGTTCTTTGGCGTCTTGCCCAAGGCGGATCCCGCTTTAGCGGCCGCTTGGTGGACCGTCCTCCTGCTGAGAGGTATCTTGCCTGCGGCGTTCGCGATTGCGATGGGCGTGCTCGTGGGAGCCGTGCAACATGGCGATTCCCTTACCGTTTCGCTCGCGTTCACCGGCGCAATCTTCGTGCTGCTTCAGGTGCTCAGCCCAATTCACCAGGCGGTCAGTGCCAACCTCGGCGACCGCACTGCCGCGTGGCTTTATGACCGGCTCACCGAGGCTTGTGTGCGCCCTCCGGGTATGGGACACCTCGAAGATCCGGCGCTTACCAGCGACCTCACCGTCGCTCGGGACTTCGACCTCGGGATGACCGGCCCACCGCTTTCCATCTCTATGGATTTTATCGCGACCGGTATAGTCGAGATGATCGGCGGTGTTGCGTCCGCGCTGATCCTCGCCAGATATGCGTGGTGGGCCTCCCTCCTGCTCGCGGGCGCTTGGCTGGCAACTCACTGGCTGCTCCGCGAAAGCGGGGTATGGCGCGACCGCAATACCGATGAAGTGCGCGCAGCGCAGCGGGATGCCGACTACGCCTACCGCTTGGCGGTGGATCCGCCCGCCAGCAAGGAATTGCGTCTGTTCGGCCTTGCCGATTGGACCATCGGCCGTTTTACCGCCAGCCGCACTCGCTTGCATGAACTTCAGTACGCGGCTACGCGCTTGCGCGAACGTTCTGTCATCTGGAGCCTGCTCCTGGTTGTCTCTGCGAACGTCGTCGTGTTCTGGTTACTGGCGAGCGCCGCCGCCCACGGCCGCATCAGTCTCGGGGAAGTCGTCGTCTACGTGCAGAGTGCCATCGGCGTATCCATGATCGCGTTCGGCGGATTCAGTTGGGCCATCGACGGAGCCGCTGCCCCCGTTGCCGCGGTGCTACGCCTCGAGCCGGCAATGCGCCCCGCCGGCGAGCTGCGCTCTGGCGTTCGCCCTGCGGACGGGGCGCCTGCGCGCGAGATTCGTCTCCGCGATGTTACGTTCGCGTACCCGGCGGGCATGCCGGTGCTGGAGCATTTCGACCTCACGATTCCAGCCGGCTCATCGCTCGCCATCGTTGGCCAGAACGGTGCGGGCAAAACGACGCTCGCCAAGCTGCTATGCCGGTTGTACGATCCGCAGTCCGGTGCGATCGAGGTTGATGGCGTCGACCTTCGCCAGTTCGACCTTGCCTCGTGGCGCTCCCGCGTCACTGCCGTGTTCCAGGACTTCATCCGCCTCGAACTGCCGCTGCGCGACAACGTAGCCCCCGGAGGCGCGCCGGACGAGGTGATACTCACCGCTCTCGAGTCGGCGGGAGCGACGAATCTGGCCGCACTGGACACGGTACTTGCCCGCGCCTACACCGGCGGCGCCGATCTGTCGGGTGGCCAGTGGCAGCGCATAGCGCTCGCCCGGGCGTTGGCTGCCGTCACGCTTGGCGCCGGCGTCGTGCTGCTCGATGAACCAACTGCCCAGCTCGACGTGCGAGGGGAAGCGGAGATCTTTGATCGGCTGCTCGTCGCGACCCGGCATTGCACGACCATTCTGATCTCGCATCGCTTCTCCACCGTGCGTCATGCCGATCGTATCTGCGTGCTCGAGCATGGCCGGGTTATCGAGCTCGGCACGCACGAGGAACTCATGGCGCTCGCCGGACGCTACCGCGCCATGTTCGATCTCCAGGCTCAGCGCTTTCACGTTCCGCATGAGGAGGGCAACATGTATGACGTCCTCTCCTGAACCAGCTCGCGCCATCGAACCCCTGCCTCCCGCGCTCTCGTCCATGTGGCGGTTGTGCAAACTGGGATATCGCAACGAGCCCCGCCTGATGCTCGCCGCATTCGGGCTGTCGCAACTCGCCGCGCTTCCGGATGCGCTCCTGGCGTTGTGGCTGATGCTGCTCGGCAAAGGGGTACTCGAGCACAAGCCAGGAATGGTGCAAGGCGCCGCTATTGGTCTGGGCGTCTCGGCCGCCGCGACGTGGTTTCTTCGCACCGTCAGCACGCGCGTGCAGCGCCGCTTCCGCGACAAGGTGACGATCGCGCTCGAGTCGCACGTCGCTCAATTACAGGCATCGGTCGCGACGCTCGCGCATCAGGAACGCCCGGAGTATCTCGACCGGCTCTCGATGCTCCGCAATCAAGTGTTTGTGCTCGACCACATGTACATGTCGCTGTTCTCCACGGTCGGGTGGATCCTCCGGCTCGGGGTGACATTGGCGCTGCTGATGTCGATTCACCCCGCGCTCATTCTTCTCGTGCTGTTCGCGATTCCGACCGTGTTTACGTCGACATGGCGACCCGAAGTCGAGCGCTCCGCGCAAGAGCGTGGAGCACAAACCAATCGTTTGTCCCGTCACCTGTTTACCATCGCCACGACCGCGCCGCCCGGGAAGGAAGTGCGCGTCACCGGCATCGGCGAGCGCCTGATTGCAGAGCGCAGAGCCGCGTGGGAGCGCTGGTACGGACCGGTTGCAAGTGCCCGGTGGGGTTCGGCGTTGTGGCATGCGTTAGCGTGGGCGATCTTCGGCTGCGCATATGTAGGCGCGGTCGTGTTCGTGTCTTTGGGTCTCGGTGCACCGGCAGCCCAAGTGTTGCTCGTGCTCGCTGCGGGTGCACGCCTGTCGGGGTACATCGGCGCTACTGTCGGCGAGATTGGATTCCTGCGTGGTTTTTGGATGGATGGTTCGCGCCGGCTCGCGTGGCTCGAAGACTATGCCGCCTCCGTCGCGGCATCGGGCGATCTTCCGGTCCCCAACGTGTTGCGGCGCGGCATCCGCCTTGACCACGTCTCGTTCACGTATCCTGGCACGTCGCGCATTGTGCTGGACGATGTGTCGCTTACTCTGCCGGCGGGCGCCGTGGTTGCGATTGTCGGCGAGAACGGCGCCGGCAAGACGTCGCTGGTGAAACTGCTTGCGAAGATGTACGAGCCATCATCCGGTTCGATCTTTGTGGACGATACTCCGCTGTCGCGAGTGCCGGCGGAAAAGTGGCGTGCGCGTCTCGCGGGTGCGTTCCAGGACTTTTTCCGCTTTGAATTTCAAGCAAGGCAAACCGTCGGTTTGGGCGACGTCCCACGCCTGGACGACGAGCCCACAATAATCGCAGCGGTCGATCGCGCTGGCGCTGGCGACGTCGTCGCTCGTTTGGCGGCAGGCCTCGACACGCAGCTCGGTCTCACGTGGCCCGGCGGAGCCGACTTATCGTTCGGCCAATGGCAGAAGCTCGCGCTGGCGAGGGGCTTCATGCGCGATCGGCCACTGCTGCTGATCCTTGACGAACCCACCGCAGCGCTGGACGCGGAGACTGAACACGCTCTGTTCGAACGCTACGCCGCAGCGGCGGGTGGAGCTGACGACAGCGGCCGCATCACGGTTCTTGTCTCTCACCGTTTCTCGACGGTTCGCATGGCCAATCTGATCGTCGTGCTCGACGGAGCCCGGCTCGTCGAGGCCGGCACGCACGATGAGCTGATGATGAAGCGCGGTCAGTATGCGCAGCTCTACGGCATCCAGGCGGCGGCGTACCGATGACCGTGCCTGGCCCGTCATCCTCGTTGCCTTCGCGGACTCCGAGTAAACCAAGACGGTAAATTCCGCAAGTAACCAAGTAACAAGGAGTTTGCAACCAGCTTCCCTAAAACACTCGCCCGATCCCGAACCACTACTTTCTACGTCCCGGTGGGCTCTTGATAGCCGGCAACTTCGTATCACTGAAATATGTCCCGGCTCTTCATCCAGCAGTTGTTCGCCCGCAGACAAGGATCGATCCTGGAATCCGCGCAGGTGATGAACAGAATTGCGGGGTACTGTCCCTTTTCTAACGCGGCGAACTGTTCTTTCCGAAGAGGATACTCGGGATCATGATCGGATTCGGATTCTCGCCTTACGGAACAGGGTAATTGACGGCGTGAATACCAAGCTGGCGGAGTCTTATGCCGACTCAGCGGTATCCAAACGGATGCAAGAGGCTGTTCGGGTGCAGGCAGGCGAGTATGATTCGATGTGAGTCAGGACAAACACCTGGGCGTAAATTTTAGCCCTTTCAACACAATTTGGGTTCGCAAAAGTGCAGAGTCGCATTTGGTCGCGGCTTTCTCACAGATCTCATCTCCATATCCTTTGTACCGTTCCTTCTGCATCTCCGGGAGGTATTCGCCGCTTTGGAAGTTTCACAAGCTCAGCCCGCTTCAGCGATGCACATTGGCCGAGTAATCGCTCGTGATAGCGGGTGAAGCCTGCTCGCTAATGCGCTCTTGTTTATTTAGAAAATTCAGACTGGATCGGCTGGCGCACAAGCAGCAGATAACCCGCGGCTGAAAGTAGACTCAAGACCGCACTCAGCATCAGCGCTTGCGAGAAGCTGCCGGTGCGTTGCACGATCAACCCGGTCAATGCCGGGGCGAGCGCGCCGCCCAGATAGCCCCCGAAGTTCTGAATGGAGCCCAAGGACGCGGTGTATTGACTAGGCGCCGCAATCGGGACAGTAGCCCAGGCGGCGCTGCTCGCAATATAGATGAGGAACAGTGAAACCGAGATGAAAGCAAGGGCGGCTGCGTTCGATTGCGCTAACACCGTTCCCACGGTACAAAACGAAAGGCCGCACAGAGCGCTTGAGACCAGCAGCTTCCGGCCCGCAATCGGCGCCCATCCACGCCTGGTCAGGAAGTCGCAGAGCCAGCCGCCCGCCACCGCACCGACACAGCCGAAGAAGTAGGGGATTGCGGCAACGATGCCTACCCGGGCAACGCTCATGTGGCGTTCATGCTCCAAGTAGTACGGCAACCAACCGGTATACAGCCAAAGCGTATAGATCGTCCCGAAGAAGCCGATAATCATGCCCCACGTGGTTCTGTGCGCGAAGAGTTGTTTCCATTCGGCGAAGGACGGCGGATGCGAGGTGGTATTCTCGTCGCCTTCTGTCAGATAGCGAAGTTCGTCTGACGTAAGGCGGACCTCCGACGGATCCCGATAAATGCTCCACCACACAACGGCGAGCACCACCCCCACTGCGCCGACAATCAGAAACATCCAGCGCCAGCTCAACCTCAACATCAGGAACGTGAGCAATGGGACTGCGATAAAGTTGCCCAGGGACGAGGCAGACTGGCAAAGACCCGTGGCGAACCCTCGCTGGCGAATGCCGAACCAGTCACGTACTACGCGGGCTCCGCCGGGAAACAGCGGCGCTTCGCCAACGCCCAACGCGATACGCGCCATGATGAACATACTGAAGCTTGTAACCAGACCGCCCGCGGCTTGCGCTACCGACCAACTGAAAAGCCCTAGCCCAAGGAGTTTACGCGGGCCGAACCGGTCGATCAGACCGCCGACCGGTAGCTGAGCAACAGCGTAGGCCCATAGAAAAGCGGAAAGCAGCAAACCCATCTTCGCTACCGGGATCCCGAGTTCGTCCTGAATGAGTTTGTTAGCTACGGACAAGGTAGCTCGATCAATGTAATTTAGCGCGCCTCCGGCAACCAGGAGGGCAATAGACCAACGCTGGATCGAAATAATTCGCGCAGAGGGTCTGTTCATATTTCCGTCAACACTGCCGTGCCGCGAGAGTTCGATCACAGTTCAGCATTGTAACAACGCTGGATCAGAGCTTTTGAGCCACGTGTCATGCCTCGATGCGAAAAAGGCCGTTTTCTTTGTATTGAAAAGTAGTTTACACTGTGATTAGACGTTGACATCGGAGGCTCTGAATGAACGTTTCAGCAACCCGACAGCCGAGTGCCTTCATTCCCATCGCGCTATCCATCGCGGCGCTTGTCACGGTGCTGTATCACGTTGCAACGTTCGGCATTGCCCGCGAGACCGACGAAGGCGCCGCTGCTCATATCTGGCAGCTACTCTAAGGTGCCGGTAGTCGCGTTCTACGCCGTCAAGTGGCTGCCGCGGGCTCCGAGAAAAGCGCTGCAGGTCCTCGCAGTGCAAATCGGCGCGGCGCTCGCGGCGCTTGCTCCCGTTTATTGGCTCGGGTGGTAACTGCTGGTATTGCTCCTGAGTGCGTCGGCGCTGAATTATGAAGTCCACCTTTTGACTTTGCTCACTATTCCCTTTCGGATGCGGTCACTCAGTTTTCCGAATGGGTTATCGGTAGTCAGATAAGTCCAGGTCGCGCCGCGTTGCGATGGGTCGATGCCCTTCTCGCGCGAGTCTGCGAGGCGGTCTCTAATCTCATCGGGGAGAGCGTTCATCAGGTTGCGAAACATCTCGTCGATTCGCGTGAGGAAGGCGAAGAGCGGGTCGCGGCCGGTCCAGGATACCCATTGAACACCGGTGCGAAGTTCGGCAACCGCCGCAAGATGTTCGGACCACAAGTCATCGATGGTTCGAAGGATCACCATGCGTTCAAAGTCCGGAGAGTCACCGAAAAGGACCTCCCGACGATAGCTCTGTAGCATTTGACGCTGCCCTTCCAGCGCGCCCTCGTACTTTTGCAGGAACAATCGGATCTCTAGATTTTTGCCTTCCACGATGCGCTGCACGGATTGGGGCGTGTGATTCAAGCGACCGATATCTTCGCCATAGCGGACCATGATGTCGTCTTCGAGCGAGACGATGAAGCGGGAACTGCCGGGATCGCCTTGGCGTCCGGCGCGCCCTCGCAACTGGAAGTCAATGCGGCGCGCTTCATGGCGATTGGTCCCGATGATATGAAGCCCCCCGATATCCGCAACGCCGTTGCCCAGTTTAATGTCGGTCCCCCGGCCCGCCATGTTGGTTGAAATTGTGACGGCGCTGAGTTCTCCGGCGCGCGCGATGAGGGCAGCCTCCTGCTCCTCGTGTTTCGCGTTCAGCACTTGGTGGGGCACGTCGAAGAGTAGCGCGCTGATGCGCTCCGATTCCCCCACGCTGGCCGTGCCGATAAGAACCGGTCTTCCTGTGAGATACACGGAGCGTACCTCCTCAAGCAGCGCTTGTTCCTTTTCCTGGCGGGTTCGGAAAACGGAATCGGGGTGGTCGACGCGAATCACAGGGCGGTTCGGCGGAATCACTTCGACATCTATGTTGTAGATTTTGAGGAGTTCGTCTGCTTGAGTTGCGGCAGTGCCGGTCATGCCGCAGATGGTGGGGTAAAGCGCGATGAGGTTTTGCAGGGTGATCGTGCCGAGGATACTGCCCTGGGTCTTTAAAGCTACTCCCTCCTTGGCTTCGATAGCGGTGTGTAGGCCAGCGGGCCAGCGGCGGTCTTGAGCGACTCGGCCTTTAAATTCATCCACTGATTCGATCATTTCGTTCTTGACGATGTAATCGACGTCACGACGGAGCAGAGCATGAGCGTGAACGGCATCCTGCACGGCGGTCAGAAGCGAGAGGTTTTCCTCAGTGAACAGGTTGCCCGACCGGAAGTGGCCTTCGATGATTTCGATGCCTTGGTCGGTGAGGCTGATATTTCGGAAATGTTCTTCAATCCGGAA
This sequence comes from Acidobacteriota bacterium, assembly GCA_030947245.1. Taxonomy (GTDB): domain Bacteria; phylum Acidobacteriota; class Terriglobia; order Bryobacterales; family Bryobacteraceae; genus JALYXI01. The sequence goes on along the minus strand of JALYXI010000190.1, from coordinate 1,563 downwards.
ATGATGGCCCTGGTGGAGACGACGCACAATGCGATCAGCACAAACCGCGAGGTTCTCTTCTTCGAACTCGCCCCCGGCAATAACGAGAGGGATGCGGGCTTCGTCGATAAGGATGGAGTCAGCTTCGTCGATGACGGCAGCCGCAAATGGACGGTGAACCTGTTCCTTCGGACCGAGGGTAAGTTGATCGCGCAGGTAATCGAAGCCGACTTCATTCGCGGTGGAATAGGTGATATCGCAGGCGTAAGCGGTCTGCCGCTGCAAGGCGGACATGCCCTGCTGAACGCATCCCACCGAAAAACCGAGGCGGCGATAGATTTCTCCCATCCATTGGGAGTCCCGGCGGGCCAGGTAATCATTCACCGTCATGACGTGGACGCCATTGCCGTTTTTCGCATACCAGATAACGGCAGGCACAGCCGCCAGAGTCTTCCCTTCGCCGGTCTGCATTTCGGCGATGCGGCCGTTCGCTAAAGAAAGAGCGCCGTGTAATTGGACATCGAACATGTCAAGGCCGAGGACCCGTTTCGCCACGACCGCGGTGACGGCGATTACTTCGTAGAGGTTCGTGGTCTCATGACAAATGACGCGGAGTTCTTCGTCACTGAGCAAAGCTCGCTGCGCCCGCAAACGGTTGATGCTTTGAATGGAAATTTGCCCGGACTGCCGGAGTGCCGGGAAGAATGAACGCAGAAATGACTGCATTTCGCCCTCCTGAAGGGTTGGAACTGTTTAACTGTAATGGCGCTGACGGGAGATAACGCTAACGGGTTGTAGCAGGAGGCGGGAGTTGAAATCGATAGGGAGAAGCCGAAGCGGGAACCGGGCTGAATTCATCGGGACTACCGGAAATCGAAACCTTTGGTTCCGACCCGGCGATTCGCAACCACTGCTTTTCCGGCCATACGCTTTTCTGGTTACCCTTCTTCAGAGCACGGCAGGCGGCAGAGCGGATCTGCGCAAGGGGCGCAGTCCGAGTGACCGGAGTAGCATGGAGCGCACCCAGCGCGAGCAGGGATGTCAGCAGCCATGTAAGTCTTCTGTTCCGCACTGATCATTGATTATAGCGGGACCTTGGCGCATGACCGGCTCTAATTAAGGGCTACTTTTGCCTGAAGCCATTTTTTACTTGGACTTTGCTTATGGCAGTTCTCCTTTCGAATAGCCGAAGTGCCGCCACAAGGTTCATCAAAAAAATCTTTCGCTTAACCCTTTTAGTTCCCGAGCGCCGGGTTTTTCGGAAGGCTCAACATATTTGCCATGATCCGGTACGCTCCCGGGACGCCTTCCGGCAACTGGCGGTAGAACGCGTACGCATTGTAAATGTAGACTCCCTTCCCGTAACGCGCGTAGAGCAGTCCGCCTTTCTGGGACGGTTGATCCGGATCGTGCGTCTCCAGCAGAGCTTTATAGCGGGGATCCCAGGATTTCAGCCATTTTGAGCCGCGCTCTTCCACCCAATTGTCGAAATCCGCTGGCGTAATCTTGTTGGGCCAATTAAAGATAGGGTTGCCGGGCTCCAGAATCGTCACTTTTGAGGCCTCGTCAGTCACTTCCTCGGGG
>JALYXI010000188.1 GCA_030947245.1 Acidobacteriota bacterium | reverse complement strand
GAATTGCGGAGTATGAGAAGGACCGGCGGCACGATCATCTGATGATGGCGCAGCTCACGAATGCATTCAACTTCAGATTAACGGGCGAGGCGAAATTATCCGGCCGGGGCGTTTACACGCTAAGAGCAACACCGCGTCCCGGTTATCAGCCGCCCAACATGGAGGCGCGCGCATTGACGGGAATGAAGGGTGACATGTGGATCGACAAAGAATCTTTCCAGTGGGTCAAAGTGCTGGCGCAGGTTGTTTCGCCCGTGAATATCGGGGGCTTTCTCGCGACCGTTCAGCCGGGAACTTACTTCGAACTGGAAAAAGTCCCGGTTGAAGGCGATATCTGGCTGCCAAAACATTTCAGAGTTCGTTCGCAAAGCAAAATCCTCGCGCTATTCAATCATGCTACCCGTGAGGATGATACGTATTTCGACTATGAAAAGACGCCGGCTACGTTCCAGTCCAGGTCAATGCAATAAGCTGGTTTGCCGCCGATTTTCGGCTCTGGTCAGAATGTCACATTGAAAATCGATACATGCTTGCTCGTCAGCTGCGGGCGGGTGCACGATGGAGGAAGAGGAACAAGCCATGCCGGACACATCGACATCCGAAGATATTCACAAGAAGCCAATCGGCCAGGTTGTTGACGATTTGATGCAGCAATCGCAGGAGGCATTGAAGAGCGGCGCTCGCGTTACCGCCGAACTGAACGAGCTGAAGCAGCGTGCCGAGGATGCGATGGACTGGCGGAAACAGTTGAAGCGGCATAGCGGCCTCGCTATGGGAGCCGGTATAGGCGCTTCGTTTCTGATGTTCCTGCTGCTTCGCAAGTACTGAAGACTTGCGAGCGAACTGGCGTCGATTACGGCGGAATCCACGCGCACGTCTCACTGTGGAGATGGTGGGTTGGGACGGAGCTTGAGCGAGGCGTCTCATGCAGCGGGAGAACTCGTTTGATTATTGGGCAGCCACTCGCAGAAGTGTCTTGTAGATCAGATCCGTGCCTTGCTGCAGCGATTGGACTGATACGCGTTCATCGTTTCCATGCATCCTGGTAAGATCGTCGGCGCTGATGGGGTAAGGGTAGATTCCGTAAACGGGGATTCCCCGGCTGCGCCAAGCGCCGGCATCCGTGCCGGCCTGGAACAGATAAGTGGTCACGGGGACCCCGGGGAAGACGATACTGGATTGCTGGACGAGAGCCCGGAACAGGTCGCTGTCCTTGGTGGACGGCTGCAAGTGCTGCGTCATCTTCTGATATTCGACGTACGCGCCTGCGCCGGGCATGCCTTTCCCCATGGCCAGCGTGACTTCAATACGGGGATCGTTGATCACCGCCTTGATTTCGCTGATCAGTTCATCGGTGTTCGTGCCGGGGATGGTGCGGAGATTGAGTGTGGCATCCGCGGAGCCTGGGATGACATTGCCGCGAAAGCCGGCATTCAAGAAAACGGGCGCGATGGTGGTGCGCATGATGGCGTGCAGCAGCGGGGCTTTGCTGATCGCTTCATCGGCCTGTTTGACTAAGGCTGGATCCTGGCTGTTCACCAAATTGTGGAAGTAAACCGACATGGGCGGCTTACTCGTCTTTTCCAGTGTGGTGAAGAACTCTTTCGTGCTTTCGATGAGTTTGGGCTGCGTGTCGTAGTCGGCAATTTTCGCCATGGCTTTCGAAAGAGTGAAGATGGCGTTGTCCGGGCGCGGCATGGAGGAGTGGGTGGACGCCCCGCGGGCAGTGAGCAGGAGCGAAAGTCCGGACTTATCCGCGGTTGAGATACTGACGTAGCGAACCGTGCCGTCAGGATTCTTCATGATCCAGCCACCCTCGTTCAGAGCGAATTCACAATCCATCTTGTTCCAATGATTTTTGGCGAGCCAACTGGTGTTGTACAGTCCGCCTTCTTCATCCGCCTCGGAAAGGAAGATGACGTCGCGGGTCAGATGGACCTTGTTTTTCGCCAGAAGCATGACGGCTTGGGCGAAGACCGCGAGCCCCCCTTTGAAGTCGATTGCGCCGCGGCCCATGACGTAGCCGTCTTTGATTACGCCGGCGAAGGGATCGACAGACCACTTTTCGCGTTCGACGCCGACGACATCGGCGTGTGCCGCCAGAAGAACCGGCTTGCGGGTGCCATCGCCTTTCAAGCGCGCGATGAAGTGGGCCTTTGCGGGATCGGGCGTCGCGATCAGATCGATCTGAAAACCCAGCGGTTCGAATTTGGTCTTCAGAAAGGCGGCAAGCTTGGCTTCGTTGCCCGGAGGATTGCTGGTATCGATGCGGATGAGTTGCTGCAGCAACTCCGCGGTTTCGTTCTGCTGAGCAGCAGCGGCGGATAGCGAAAGGCTCAGGATTAGCAAGTTCGTGAGTGTGCGCATTGTCGTAGACCAGATTACAGGAGCGTCAATCGCCTGCGACTTCGGCCTCCGAAAGCAATTCCTCTCATCAGGTGGAATTCAGACCGCTGTCAAGGCATATATCGCAAGTGAGTTCCTAGAGGAATAAACAGCAGCGACATCCCGGTCAGCCACCCGCACTTTCCGTTAACGGGACTCTTCGCATTACTGGCACCTCGCGCGTTCCAATCCGAATTGCGTTGATAGGAATTACGAGTGGGCCGCACCCGAGCATCACTAATGTCCGTGGGTGGGGGTGATGAGTACTGTTCCATGGTTTGGATGTTCTTTAGTTTTGCAGCGTTCCAGGGGATCTTTGGCGTTCGAGGTCGGCTATATACCACCATCCAGCGTGCTAAAATCGGCAAGTTCCAACTCGCGTGTCTGGAGAATCCGATGCTTTGCTGCGGGCTCTCGTTCGCCCAACTGGGCGGGAGGCGTATCGGGATCGAGCATTCTGCCGCTAGTTCTGATCGAGAGACGAAAGGATGTCATGGCAAAGTGGGACCCGCCGCTCACGCCACTCAACGCTTCGCCTGCCGCACTTGACTGGGCGCTGAAACACGTTGAGGAGTTCGGTGATACCGTGTTCCTTCCACGGGCATTCGAATACGAGGCAATCAGAAGCAACTGGACTGATGTGCGCGTATGGCTGGAATCTCAAGGCTTGAGGGAGTGGAAGGCGAGGCCCTTTCGCCGCTTCTTGGCGCGAAAAAGTGCTTATTCATTCCGCTTTGTAACGCAGCTTGACCCTTTGGAGTACCTGCTTTTCACTGCTCTCGTCTATGAGGTCGGACCCCAACTTGAAGCGTTGCGGAGCCCGCGTTCGGAGAAGACCGTGTTTAGCTGGCGCTTTGACCTCAAACCCGATGGTCAAATGTACAGTCCTGCGTCTCGGTGGGATGACTTCAACACGCGATGCTTAATCCTTGCCGGGAAAGCCGGTTGTAAGTGGGTGGTTGTTGCCGACATTGCCGATTTCTTTCCTCACATCTATATTCATCCAGTTGAAACGGCTTTAGAATCGGCCACCGACCGCTCACCGGCCGCTTACTGCCTGCTTAGGATGATCAGTAATTGGAACGCTTTCGTTTCGTATGGTTTGCCGGTTGGGCTCGCCGGGTCGCGCATTATTGCCGAGG
>JALYXI010000186.1 GCA_030947245.1 Acidobacteriota bacterium | reverse complement strand
GACGAGATGTCCGAGATCCTCGATATCCCCGTTTCCACGGTCAAAAGCCGGCTATACACTGCACTCGATCTGTTGAAAGGGGAATTGGCCCCCGTCGAAAAGCCATTTGGAATAAAGGAACCAAAATGAGCTGCACGGAATTTGAAATCCGCGACTATTTTCTAGGGGAACTGTCTGAAGCTGAACGGCTTCGGATCGACCGCCATGTCACGGGGTGCCAAAACTGCGCCTCGGAACTCGACTCGCTTCGCTATCTTCGGACAGCGCTGAAAACCGTGCCCGACCAGGAACCGCCCCAGCGAATTGGGTTCGTTTCGGACAAAGTGTTCGAGCCTTCCTCCGTGCGCCGCGCCTGGAACTCCTTTTGGCTTTCCGGTTCACGCCTCGGCTTCGTTTCGGCAGCTATGCTTTCCGCGGCCCTGGTGACCTTCGCCTTTCACCCTCCGGCAGTTCGTTTCGCAGAAAAACCGGTTCCTATCGCAACAGCCGTTGCCCCGGATCCCACGCCGTTGATCAATGAAGCGGTTCGAAAAGCAGTCGCGCAAACCGAAGCCCGCCAGGAGAAGAGAACTCAGTCTTTGCTGGCCGCCGCCGAACGCCGTCATGAACTGGATGACCGCGCGCTCATTTTGCGCGTCGAAGGATCGTTCACCAATCTTCAAAAGCGCATGATGGTGACTCGCGCTTCCTCCATCAACTTTGGCGGTGAAGGCCAGTGAGCAAGCGTTTGCTCTTGCCTATCTTGGCCACCATCGCCGTCGCGTGTGCCGCATGGGCGGCGCCTTCAGTCCGGCGCGGCGCTCTTGCCGCCATGGAAAACAGTTTCCAGCGAACGCTTCAAGCCTCGGAAATGGAAATACTGGCCTTACCCCGCGGCGTGTATTTGGAGGGCTATGGCGCCGTTTTCACAGCCGACGTCAATCTCGTCTACACACCGTCCATTAACCCGTTCCGGCTCACGATCGGCAAAGAAGAGGTGGCAGCCGTTTACCAGCGCAAACTGGCTAAAATGCCCGTCCTTCGTGCGGCCATGCGTCAATTGCTGGTCGATTCCGGCTCTGCTCTGGAATCCGTTCCTCAGCAGGAGCAAATCGTAGTAGTGGTGACCCTCGGCAATGAAAAGTGGGAAACCACGGGCGGCCTTCCGTCCCAGATCTATATGCAGGGACAGCGCTCGAAACTGATGGAGGCCAAGCTGGGCAAAGTGCCCGCGGAAAACGTCATCAAGGTACAGGAACTGTGATCGAAGTCGCCCCCGCTCCGGAGACTGAGGCTGTAGTCACTCACCGCCGCCTGGGCGAGATGCTGATTGCACGCGGCCAAATTGAACAGGAGGACCTGGACCGCGCGCTCGAACTTCAGCGCGAACGGGGCGACAAGATCGGCAAGATCCTGGTCGACATGGGCTCCATTGCCGCCCGTGATGTGCTCTCCGCCCTTTCCGAACAACACAGCATTCCGCTCGCGGTGCTCGATTCTCCCCCACCTGCGGCCCCGGAATTGGACGGACTTTCCGCCCGCTTCATGCGTCAGTCGAAGTTTTTTCCTGTATCTTATACAGGCGAAACGCTCACGATCGCGATGGCGGACCCGCTGGACTTCGAAACCATCTCCGCCGTGCGCGGGTTTTCCGGCCTTCGCATCGACATTCAGCTTGCGGGCGAACCCGAGATTCTCGAGGCCATCGAACGGTATTTCGGCGAACGCGAAAAGCAGCCCGGCGACCTCGATCTGGATTCAGCCCAAGCGGGCGAAGATCTGGAACATCTCCGCGATATGGCGAGCGAAGCGCCCGTCATCCGCCTGGTGAACGCGATGATCGCGTCTGCAGTCGAAAAGCGCGCTTCCGATATCCACATCGAGCCGTTCGAGAAGGAGTTTCGCGTCCGTTACCGAGTAGATGGCGTCCTCTCGAACCAGGAACCGCCGCCGCGCGAACTGAAAGCCGCCATTGTCAGCCGCCTGAAACTGATGGCGAAGCTCAATATCGCGGAACGCCGCCTGCCCCAGGACGGCCGTATCAAAATCAAAATCCTGGGCCGCGACATCGATCTCCGCGTTTCCACCCTCCCCACCATCTACGGCGAAAGCCTGGTGATGCGTATTCTCGACCGGTCCGCGGGCGATTTCTACGATCTTCAGAAGCTTGGCTTCGACCGGCACATGCTGGATCGCATGCACCACTACACCTCGCTGCCTCATGGCATCTTTCTGGTCACCGGCCCCACCGGCTCGGGCAAATCCACTACTCTCTACTCCGCGCTCAAGCGCATCAACATTCCGGATCGCAAGATCATCACTATCGAAGATCCGGTTGAATACCAGATGGACGGCATCAACCAGATGCACGTGAACCCGCAGATCGGCCTGACCTTTGCTTCCGGCATTCGCCACATTGTTCGCCAGGATCCCGACGTGATCATGATCGGCGAAATTCGCGACCGCGAAACGGCCGATGTCGCCATCCGCGCCGCGCTGACCGGGCATTTTGTCTTTTCCACGCTTCACACCAACGACGCCCCAAGCGCCATCACCCGCTTAACCGATATGGGCGTCGAGAACTATCTGATCAATTCCTCGCTGGTTTCGGTTCTGGCGCAGCGGCTGGTTCGCGTGATCTGCAAGCGCTGCATCCGCCCGAACGGTACCGAAATCAGTCCGTTTGGCGACCGTGTGGAAACGTTCCGCGGCGCCGGCTGCGATGCCTGCAACGGAACCGGTTACAAATTCCGCGTCGGCATCTTCGAATTGATGGAGATGGATGAGGAGATCCGAACCTTGATCATGGCCAACGCCGATGCCGGCCGCATCACCGAAGCCGCCCGCCGGAATGGCATGAAAAGCCTGCGCGAGGATGGCTGGCATAAGATCGCAACGGGCGTGACAACGTCTGAAGAAGTTTTGCGCGTCACACAGGAGTTCTAGAGTTTCCGCATGGCTTCCACCTTCTTTTTCCGTGCGGTCGGCTCAGACGGCAAAGTCCGCACCGGCAGCATTGCGGCCGAGACCGAGCGCATGGTGGCGCGTGAGCTTCAGAAGCAAGGGCTCACTCCCGTTTATGTCGGCGCGACGGAAAATAAGGCCGTCGAGTGGAAGCTGCCCGTGCTGGGCGCGAAGAAACGCCGCGACGTTCTGTTCTTCACCCAGGAACTTTCGACCCTGCTCTCTTCCGGGGTCCCGCTTGACCGCGCGCTCGCCATCACGGGCGAGATCACCGAACGTCCCCACTTCCGCTTCATTGTTCTCGACATCCTGCGCACCCTGAAAGGCGGCCGTTCCCTGGCCGATTCTCTCGGCACTCACCCGGAATACTTTTCTGACCTTTTCATCAACATGGTGCGCGCGGGCGAAGCCGGCGGTTCCCTCCCGCAGATTTTCGAACGTCTCACCGAATTCGAGCGCTCCCGCGATGACCTGCGCGGGTACATCATCTCCTCCATGATTTATCCCGGCCTGCTTGCCGCGGTCGGCCTCAGTTCCATCATCGTGTTGCTCACCTTCGTCGTCCCGCGTTTTGCCTCGGTCTTCGAAGACTCGCACATGAAGATTCCGCTGCCCACATTGTTAATGCTGAATGCGAGCAAACTCGTGAAGGCTTGGTGGTGGATTGCGGCTCTCGCCATTGCTAGCGTCACAATCGGGCTTCGTACCTATATCGGAACGTATTCCGGCCGTATGTGGTGGGACAAGTGGCGCCTCGGTATTCCGCTGCTGGGCGATGCTCTCCGCAAAGCCGAAACGGCGCGGTTCGCCCGCGCCATGTCGACGCTGGTCGCGAACACGGTCCCGCTGGTGCAATCGATCGGCATTGCCGCCGGCATCATGAACAATAAGATGATTTCGGGCGCGCTGCGCGAAGTGTCGCAAGGCGTCAAACGCGGCGAAGGCCTTGCAGGGCCCATCCGCCGTGCGGGCGTGTTCCCCCCGCTTGCCTCGCATCTGCTGACCGTGGGTGAAGAAACGGGCAAGCTCGACGTGATGTTTTCCCGCATGGCCGATATTTACGAAGCGGACACGCGCTCCGCCATCAAGCGCTTCACGGCGCTCTTCGAGCCGGCTGTCATATTGATCATGGGCATCATAGTCGGCGCGCTCATCCTCAGCATGCTGCTCGCCATCACCAGCATTAACGAAGTCGCGGTATAGGAGAAAGAATGAAACGCAAACAACTCAGCCGGGAAGCGGGCGTCACGCTCATTGAGATGCTGGTGGTGGTCACCATTATTGCGCTGTTCGCGGCGCTAGTGGCTCCCACCATGCTGAAGCACGGCGATAAAGCACGCGTGGTCGCGGCGCGCTCGCAAATCCAGAATTTTTCCACCGCCCTCGCCAGCTATAAGCTGGAAACCAGCCAATTTCCCTCCACCGAGCAGGGTCTGAATGCGCTGCGCAACCGGCCCGGCGACATACCGACCTGGAATGGCCCTTACCTCCCTCAGGACGTGCCGAATGATCCCTGGGGCCACCCCTATCTGTACAAGTATCCCGGCGACCATGGCGATGAGCCAGACATCATGTCCTATGGAGCCGATGGCGCGCCGGGCGGCGATGGCATCAATGCCGATATCGTGAGCTGGTCCAGCAAATGACCCGCGGCAGTTCCCAGGGCCGCAGTTCCCAAAGCGGCGTCACGCTGATCGAAATGCTGATCGTCATGGCGATCATCGGCGTTATTGCGGGCATTTCGTTTCCGTCAGTGATGTCCGGTCTCGAAGGTATTCAGCTTCGTTCCGCGGCGGATTCCATCACAGGCTTTTTGAGCGGTGCGATGACGCGTGTGGACCGTCACGAACAAGCGATCGAGGTAGTGATTTCACCGGCCGATAGCTCACTTACTCTTTATTCGAGCGAACCAGGGTACACGCGCAAGCTGGAACTGGAAAACGGAATCCGCATCGCGGGGGACCAGCCCCGCCAGTTCCTTCTGCTTCCCGGCGGCACGCCTCCTGAGATGGGGATCGATATTTATAACAGGCGAGGCGTGCACAAGATGATTCGCATCGACCCGGTCACAGGAGTTCCCCGGAGTTGAAACGTAGTTCCCAATCCGGGTTTACGCTGCTTGAAGTGCTGGTTGCAACTACGATCATGGCCATTGCCGTGGTCACGCTGCTGGCCGGAATCGGTACTTCCATGCGCAATGCTTCGCGCCTTACCGGGTATGACCGCGGCGTGATGCGCGCCCGCTCCAAAATGGACGAATTGATTGTGAACCACCGCATCCCGGCTGGCGCCACCGTTGAGGAGAACTTCGACGCCGAGAGCGGTTGGAGCGCGCACTTCAGCCAATTCGAAACTCTGGCCGGCGCCCCTACGGGCACTCCCATGCTGGAGCGCGTTCAACTCGAAGTCTGGTGGACGGAAGGCGGACGGCGCCACTCATTTCCGCTCGAAGGGTTCCGCCGGAGCGTGGCGCCACTTCCCGGTGTCCCATGACGGAACGGAATCCGCGCGCCGGCCTGACGCTGATTGAAGTCCTGATCGCCGTCTCGCTCTTGAGCTTACTGACATTGGGGATGATGTGGGCCATCCGCATCGGCTTAAACGCAATGAGCAAATCGAACAGTAAGCTGATGGCCAATCGCCGCATCACCGGCGCTCAACGCGTGCTGGAACAGGAAATCTACGGCCTAATCCCCGCTTCGGCGGAACTGCCTACTCCCGCTGGCGCAGGCAGTGGACAACCTGGCACTGGACAAAAGGTGCAGTTCTTTCAAGGCGAACCGCAGAGCATGCGCTTTGTAACTTCCTACTCCCTGCGCGAAGGTTCGCGGGGCCATGCGCAGATTCTCGCCTTCCAGGTTCTTCCGGGCGATGCCGGCGTCGGTGTGCGCTTGATCGTGAATGAAACGCCGTACTCCGGTTCGCGTTCTGCCGGAGCATTCGTCGCCGGTCGCGGCTTTGACCCGAACATCAATCACGTACTCACGCGATTCCTGCCCATCGAACCGGCGTCGAATTCATTCGTGCTTGCTGACAAGTTGGCGTCCTGCAACTTCGCTTACCAGGAAATCCGCCCGCGTCCGGAGATGCAGCGCTGGGTTCCTGTATGGAGCCTCGACCAGTGGCCGGATGCCATCCGGATCGATATGACTCCGCTTGAAGAAGCGGGCAGCAGGCTTCATGGCGTCAGCGTGGTGGCCCCGGTCCACGTCACCCGCGCCGCTCTGGAGGTGTATGACGACAACTAATCGCCGCGGCGGGGCATTGCTTGCCGTCATGTGGCTTTCCGCCGCCCTTGCCGCTGTGGCGTTCAGCGTCGCCAGCACCGTCCGGAGCGAGACCGAGCGTACCTCGACCGCTGTTGACGACCTTCGCACTTACTATCTCGCCACCGGTGCTATCGAAAGATCCATTCTGCGCATGCAGTGGGGCAACACGTGGTTTACGCCGGGCCAACCGATGATCGATTACCAGTTTCCCTTGGGTGACGTTCATGTGGACATCATTCCCGAAGCGGCCAAATTGAATATCAACCAGGCCACGCCCGCCATGTTGTTCCAGTTGTTGCTCGCTCTTACGCGGGACGAAGGCCGCGCGCAGGAAGTGACGCAATCGATAGTGGACTGGCGCACGCCGGCGGGCGGACAAGGCACCGGAGCGCTGGACGGCTATTACATGGAACTCCATCCGTCTTTTCTGCCCCGCCACGCGTCTTTTGAAGAGATTGAGGAATTGCTGGCTGTAAAAGGGATGACGCCCGATCTGTTCTACGGAAGCTACGTGCGCGATGCCTCCGCGTCCCCGCCTCAACTGGTGGCCCGCGGCGGCCTGCGGGACTGCGTGTCCATCTTCGGCGCGGTTGGCACTTATGACGTGAACGGCGCCACCCCCGCCACCCTGCAAGCCGCCGGGGCGCCGCCCGATGCGATTCAGGCAATTCTGTCACAGCGGCCTTTTCGTACCGCCGCGCAATACCAGGC
>JALYXI010000132.1 GCA_030947245.1 Acidobacteriota bacterium | reverse complement strand
CTGGACGGCGGCTGGACGGCTGCGTAACGCCGGATATACCCACAACGTCACAGGTCATATGCGGAACTCTGCATAAATCGCGGTAAGCTAATTGTATTCAACACTTGACGACGGTGCCTGTTTCCTTCACACTAACGATTCCGGCTGCTCCCCGGACCGCCCCGTGTAACGGCTCTGGCGTCTTCTCGTTTCTCTGCTGGTTCTTTATGGAATTAAGCGCGCGATGAGACCAATCAAATTATTTCCGATTCTGCTTCTGATTCTGCTCTGCCCGACGCTGTTTGGCGCAACGAGCACCCACAAGAAAAGGACGGCGGCCACTAAGGCTGTACCCTCCCGCAAAGCTTTGAGTTCACGGCGTGTAACTACGTCTGCACGGTCCCGCAAGAGCGCTCACGTGCACGGCAGAGCGGCCGTCGTATCCCGGTCCCGGCATGGCCGAAGGGTCATCGCACGCGGTCGTCACAGACGGCCGGTTTGGGTGCAAACGTGGGACGAGCCCACCTTCCGCGAATCCACCAACGGAGACAACCTGGATGGCGAGGATATGGACGTGCGGCGCGCCGCGGTTGACGCATTAGGCGCCTACAACGGCTCTGTTGTTGCGGTCGATCCGTCGAACGGCCGGATTCTCACCATGGTGAACCAGCGGATTGCGCTAGGCGCCGGGTTTCAGCCCTGTTCCACTATTAAGGTTTCAATAGCGCTGGCTGCTTTGCATGAAAAGCTAATTGCTCGAACCAGCCCCATTCATCTGTTTGGCCGGACTCACATGGATCTAACCAACGCTATCGCCCACTCAAACAACTTTTACTTTGCAAATCTCGGCGTCAAGCTTGGTTATGAGCGGGTGAACTACTACGCCCACCTGTTCGGATACGGGGAAAAGGCCGGTCTGAATATTCCTGGCGAACAGGCCGGCTCTTTTCCGTCCGCTCCGCCGAGGAACGGCGGCATGGGCATGTTGACCAGCTTTGGCGAGGAAATTCATCAGACCCCCCTGGAACTGGCCGGGCTGATGACTGCTATTGCCAATGGCGGCACTTTGTATTACCTCCAATATCCACGGACATCTGAAGAAGTAAAAGCGTTTAAGCCTCAGGTAAAGCGCAAGCTCGATATCGGGAACCTCATCGACGACATCAAGCCCGGCATGCAGGGCGCCGTGGAATTCGGAACCGCTCGCCGGGCCAAGCAGGACGCCTTACTTTATGGAAAAACGGGGACCTGCAGCGAGGGGAAGACGCGCTTGGGTTGGTTTGGATCTTTCAACGATGTAGGAAAGCGCAAACTGGTGGTTGTGGTTCTGTTGACAGGCGGTCGTCCTACCATCGGACCGCTGGCCGCTGGCGTTGCGGGCGATGTGTACCGCAATTTAGCCCAAAAGAATTACTTCCAGACCGACACGCCGCTCACCCCGGCGGCTCTGATCAGCAGCCAAATTTGCTGTGCGGTGCGGTAATCACAAAAGGCGGAAGTTCACTTCGATTGTCGCAATCACAGGAACCGCTGAGCCGTTCTTCATACCCGGTTTGAACTTCCACTTGGCTACGGCCTCCATCGCTTTTTCGTCGAGTCCAAGGCCCAGGCTACGAACTACTTTAATGTTCCGCGCTTTGCCGTCCGGATCCACCACCAACTGAATGAGCACCGTACCGGAATATTTCGCTTTACGAGCTTCCTCGGAGTACTCCGGGTCAACTTTATAAAGAACCGAAGGCGCTGAAACACCACCTCCCACCCGGTAAGAGCCGCCGCCTACTCCGCCGCCTTCTCCCGGGCCATATCCGCCACCACGGCCGGAACCGACACCGCCCCCGGAACCGCTGCCCATACCACCGTTTTCACCGAGCCCATTCGAAGGAGGACCAATTTTCGCCAGCGGGTCGCCATAATTGGGCATCTTCACGTTCGGTAACGGCGCGTCGGCAATGATCGTCGGCACTACCACCAGTTTCGGCGTGGGATTCACCACAACAGATGGAGGTATGAACTGTTTATGCGCGATCTTCGGCAATGCACCCTTCGCGACTGGCAAAGGGGCTTTGGTTCCCCCGCCGCCACCACCCTGGCTGGTCTGAGCCTTCGGCGGTTGCTTGGGGACGTAGGGAGCCAGATTCGGGTCCAGCAGGTGTACCGTGTCTTTCAATTTCTGCTGAATCACGTCGTGCTGAGACAACACGGTTAGCAGAAGGACAGCGACACCCACGTGAATCGAAAGGGAGATCCAGTTTGACCTTTTGTCGCGCTGGTACATCCCCCAGATGTCTTTCACGGCGACGGGTTGCGCTGTGATGCCTTCGGGCATCGTTGGCGACGTGCGCCAATCCCGGAAATTCTGGACAACTGTTTTATACCAAGGCTCTTCCGTATCCGGCGTCAACAACCGGTCGAGATTATCGCTCGGTACAGGTCCCGCGGGCAGAGGTTGAGTTTCAGGCATGGTGGACTAAGTTGCAGGAGACGTATGCAAATACAAGATCGTTACGAATACACATCCGCAAGTTGGGTTTCGCTGTCTGGATGGTATCACAAGGGTTAACTTCACCTTAAAAGAGGGGTCCCGGAGCGCGCGGCGTGCTACACAAGATTCATGCGCGCCTTTCATTTTTTTTCATTCCTTCTCTTCAGCCTCTGCGCGCAGGCGGATGCCCAGTCGCATCGCAAGCTCCTGGTTATCTCAATCGGCGGGTTGGATGCCCGTTATCTCAAAGATGCCGACCGGCTGCATCTTAAGATTCCCACCCTGCGCAGGATCTCCCGTGAGGGCGCTGCGGCTGAGGGAGTGATTGGAGTAGTACCTGAGGAGACGTGGGCGGCCGAAATCACCCTTGTTACCGGCGTATCTCCAGGCCGCCATGGTGTTCTTACTTCCCAATCCCCGGTCCAGACTCCCAAAACCATGACCCTGTGGCAGGCTGCCGCGGCGAAAAACATGAAAACCGCCCTGATTTACTGGCCGGCTACCGTGGGCGCCGAAGCGGATTACAATTGCCCTCAATACTGGGAAGGCAAGGCTGAAGCCGACCTGCCGTTTGGACCAATCTCCCTGAAGTGCACCCCCGGTTTGGTGCAGCGAATCTCAAGCGTTTACCCTGGGTTCTCCAAGGACCAGTGGAACGATGCCACGGCACTGGTTGGGCTGCGCTATCTCCTCCAGTACGAAGAGCCTGACCTCTCCCTGGTCCATATCGCCGACCTGGACCAGGAAGAGCGAGAGACCGGAGCCTTAAGTCTCTATTCACGCGAAGTGCTTGAAAATCAGGACGAAATGATAGGCCAGGCAATCGCGCGGCTCCCCGAGCATACTCAGGTAGCCATCGTCTCCGATCACGGCTTCGAAACGGAGGACTAATCGTGCGGCCCCGCGTGCTCATCGGCTCGAAAAGCGTCGTAGTACAAAACGGACTGATCGGAGCCACAAACGTGCGCGATGCCGCAGCCCTCCGTAAGCTCGTCGGACTTCGAAAATCCGGTATCGCCCGCGAGATGGAAATGAAAGAAGTCCGCCGCATGTTCCCCGATGTCTCATCGTGGCTTGCCGCATTTGCCACTGTGCAGAACTACGTTGCTTCTGAAAGCACCAAAGGGCAGGGTGTCGGGCCGGGCAGCCACAAGGGCGTGCACGCGTTCTGGCCCACGCGGCCGAACTTCCGTTCCGTCTTTCTTCTTTTCGGAGATGGCATCAGGCCCACCAGTCTGCCGGAGATTTCCATGTTACAGATCGCGCCTACTCTAGCCGATATTCTGGGCTTGAAATTGCCCACAGCAGAGGGTCTCTCACTCTGGCCGAAAATTCGAAAATAATGTTGACCACTTACTCCCTTCTGGACTGGATCGATATCTCGGTCGCCTTGTATCCCGGGATGCCGCACTGGCCGGGTAATACGCCGTTCGAGATCGCGAAGGACCACGACATGGCCCTCGGCGACCACGATAATGTGTCGCGCATCAGCATGGGCGTTCACACCGGCACTCATATGGACGCTCCGCTTCACTTTCTTGCCAACGGAGTGGCAATTGACACCATGCCGTTCCAGGCCACCGTGGGGCGCGCCCGTGTGATAGAAATTGAAAACCCGGAAACCATCAGCGTTCCCGAATTGCAAAGCCACGACTTGGAACCAGGCGAACGGCTTCTCTTCAAAACGCAAAATTCCTCCCGGTCCTGGCCCACCCAACCGTTTTTCGCGGATTTTGTCTACATTCCGCACGAAGCTGCCGAATTCCTAGCGGAGCGCCAAGTGAGAACCGTGGGTGTGGATTATCTCTCGGTGGGCGGCTATAAGAAAGACGGCGCGCAGACTCACTCGGCGCTTTTGAACGCCGGCATCTGGATCATCGAAGGCCTGAACCTGGCGGCGGTTGCACCGGGCCACTACGATCTGGTCTGCCTGCCGCTGTTGCTTGCCGGGGTTGAGGCTGCGCCGGCCCGAGCCATTCTGAGGAGGGAACGATAATCATGAAAGCAGCCGCCGTATTTCAGGACCGCCGTACGACCGGGCTCATTGATATCGAAGAACCAAAGATCGGATCGCCCAACCAAGTGAAGATCCGTGTTCTGAAGGTCGGCGTCTGCGGCACTGACCGTGAAATCTGCGCCTTCGAATACGGCGATCCTCCCCCGGGATCGGACTATCTGGTTCTGGGCCACGAGTGTCTGGGCGAAGTGGTAGAAATAGGTTCCGCCGTGACCGGGTTCAAACCGGGCGATCTTGCCGTACCGATGGTTCGCCGTCCATGCCCTCACCCCTACTGCGTCGCATGCCGCGCGGGCCGGCCCGATTTCTGCTACACGGGTGATTTCACGGAGCGGGGAATCAAGCAGCGCCACGGATTTATGACGGAATTGGTGGTGGATGAAGAGCAGTACATGAATGCGATCCCGGCTGATCTCCGCGAGATAGGGGTCCTCACGGAACCGCTCACGATCGCGCAAAAATCCCTAGAGCAGATTGTAGCGATCCAGAAGCGCCTTCCTTGGCAGGCGCGTCACCGCGCACTGGTTTTAGGCGCGGGTCCGGTCGGTCTGCTTGGCGCCATGACTATGGTGACCGCCGGTTTCGAGACAACGGTGTACTCGAAGCTGCCGGAACCCAATCGAGGGGCTGACATCGTGAAAGCCATGGGCGCCCGTTATATTTCTAGTGAGCAAACACCCGTTGATCAGATGGCTGAGATCGTTGGGAACATTGACATCGTGTATGAAGCTGTCGGAGCCTCCCAGTTCGCCTTCGACGTCCTGCGGGTGCTAGGCACAAACGGGCTGTTTGTTTTCACCGGTGTTCCCGGACATCACTCGCCGGTCAGCATCGATACGGATGCGATCATGCGCAATCTGGTGTTGAAGAATCAGGCAGTGGTCGGATCGGTCAATGCAGGCAAGCAAGCCTTTGAAGATGCAATCAAGGACTTAGGCGCTTTCTACCGGAAATGGCCGGAGGCGGTGAAGGGCCTTATCACCGCCCACTTCCCGATTGACCGGTTCAATGAACCGATTACCAGCCACGAAGGCATCAAAAACGTGATTGATATAGCTTGATTT
>JALYXI010000130.1 GCA_030947245.1 Acidobacteriota bacterium | reverse complement strand
AACACCCTCGGCAATGATTAGACTGGAAGCCCTCGAATTTGCCGGCAAGAACTTGATGGGGGCCACCAGATCTTCCCCAGTGGAAGTGTTCAGAACGTGCAGCTTGCCATCTTTCGAAACAGCAAAGGCTGGCCGGGGCGCGCCGAACCCTGTGCTGCCCAGAACCGAAGGCTTGGCAGCCGTTACGGGCTGCGCCGCGGGCGAGGCCGGAATACCAGGGCTCGCGCTGCCGGCCGGAGGTGTTCGCGGGCGCTGAGCGGCGAAGTTGGTCGGCGGTGTCAGAGTCGGAATCGCCATCGCTCCGCCTTCGCAACCCGCCGAATCCGAAGCCAGTTGCTTCTCCCAAAAAACGCGATTCATGTCCGCGTCAATCGACCAGATCCGC
Organism: Acidobacteriota bacterium; assembly: GCA_030947245.1. Classification (GTDB taxonomy): domain Bacteria; phylum Acidobacteriota; class Terriglobia; order Bryobacterales; family Bryobacteraceae; genus JALYXI01. The sequence goes on along the minus strand of JALYXI010000130.1, from coordinate 3,536 downwards.
CCGGAACTTCCTTGCACAAATGCCAGCTCTTTGAAGCCGCGGTAAGAGATCAGGTTGCCGATCACGACCGGCGGCGTAAGTGAGTCCTGCCCCGTCTTATTTTCCAGCTTTCGCTTCAGGACTAACTCAAAATCTTTGACGTTGTCTCTGGTAATTCGAAGGTCGCTCTTTTCCCAACCGGAACGTTGCGCATCACCGCCGAAGAACGGCCAATCGAGCGGGCGTCCCTGCCCGTAACCCCCAACCCCGCACACGAGCGACAAGACCGCGACCGCTGAAATGTTTCTCATGGGATTATTTACCGGGAACGCCAAAACAATACAGCACACTGTCGAACGTCCCGATGTAGACGCGGCCATTCGCGACCGATAATCCGCTGAAGTGGGTGAAGCTCTTGATCTGATCTCCGCTGGAATACAACTCTTTACCAGTCTCCGCATCCAAAGCATAGAGCACCGCATGGGTAGAAGCTTTGATGCGCAAGGGGCTGAAGTCCGCCAACCCCTTGTCGGCATAGGCCTGCCGCGTATTCTCGCCATTGCCGTAGGCAAACACCACTCCGTTGGCAATCACCGGCGGCTCCGCCTGGTTCATGTCGCGCGACATCCAGGCCGCATCCAACACAGGCTTTCCCTCTTTGTCTTCCACCTTAAACGCGACTACCGCGCCATTGGTAACAGGGCCATAGGAGAGCGGCGGTTTGAAATCCGGATGCACCGGTCCCCAGAAAGGAGTAAGCACCCAGCGCGTGCCTTGCGGGTCCAGCCAGGTTGCCATGCTGCCCCAGATACCGGCTGATTGGAAATCCGCTTCTTCGTTGCACAATAACTGGGTCCGGAACAACGGTGAGCGATGATCGCTTCCACCGGCAGACTTCGTATCCAGAAGATATACGCGGCATTCCTTGCTGCCGGTGACCATCAACTCGCGGTCCTTGTAAGGGAATATCGCGGGAGTCACCTGCATATCGAGATCGCGTTTCTGCAGCCAGATTGAATTGGAAGGGATGTACCAGTCCGTAATCTTCAGGTCGCCATCTTCCACCTTTGCGCCGATCAGACCGTTGCCATATACCTGCTTTTCGGGCTCATAGCGTCCGTCGCCGGTAGGCGCCCAGGCGGTTCCGGTGGAATCCACTGCTGCGCCGGTCCGTCCCCATAAGCCGCCGCTCTTGGGATTTGCGGTCATCACCTTTTTCGCGGGATCGGTAATGTTTACTGCCCAAATCTGATTCGGATTCCCCGCGCAGCCCTGCGATGTGGTCGTGAAGAGCAAGTTGTTCCACAGATTCAATGCATAACTCTTTCCGTTGGGATACCCAAACTGGAACGGCGGAGCGACGTCCTCACCGTTGGCAACGTTCAGGGAATGGACCTTGCCATCCCCGGCAAGCGCGTAGAGAGTCCGCGGACTCGACCCGTTCGCCGGGCCGATTACCGGAGTTGCCGTTTGTCCAGGAGGGCACAGCGGATCTCCTTCCCTTCCTCTGCGCGCGGGCGCCGGATATTCGAAGTGCTTCTTCCACAGCAATTTGCCCGTTTCGACATCAATCGCGTAAATATTGTCCGAAATACCCGCTTCAATGGCGACCTGCTTTGGGCCTGCGGCTGTAGCGATGTTGTCCACAATCAGAGGCGGGAACAGGGAGTGCATCTCCTGCGGGACATTGTCCAACTTCAGCTTCCACAGAATCTTCAGGTCTTTGACATTGTCCTTGTTCAGAATCGATTCATGCTGCTGCCAATTGGTTCGCCGGGAGTTCCCTCCATCGGTGGGCCACTCCGCGCCGGGCGCCACCAGGCAACTTCCGGCAAGAACGGCCCACAGCCGTGTCATTCGCATGGTTGAAATTATCTCAGAGCCTAAAAGTAGAACTTCAGTCCCAATACCAACCGGCGCGCGAGAGCCGCGCCTGTAAAGTAGCCAAAATTCGTGTTGATCTGCTTGTTGTTCTGATCGAACCGGGGAGTCCTATCGATCGCATTATATTGCGTATGGTTGAAGGTGTTGTACGTTTCAAAGCGGAACTGCAGCCGTCGCGATTCATTCGAACCCAATCGGAAGTTCTTGAACATCGAAATGTCCCAGTTGTTCAGCCCGGGTCCGTAAATGGGATACTTCGAGGCATTGCCGATGCCATTGACGGAATAGCCAGGTAGAGGGGCCTTCACGGCATCTACATTGAACCACTGTCCGGCAGGCCCGCGTCCGTGAGGGTCAGCCACCAGAACCGTGCGGCTGTCCAGCCCGTTTCCGGTGCCTCCGGTCAAATCCGCTGAGTAAGACAAGGAATAATCCAATGCGAGGGGCGCGCCTGTTTGAAAGTTACTCACGCCGGAAAGCTCCCAACCGTCCAATCCCACTCGTGTCAGGGCGTTGTCCCAGTACTTGCTCACGCTGGGAAGGTTGTAGGTGTAATTGAACGTCAGCACCTGTGTCCGGTCGAAGCTGGCCGGTCCATAATTACGCGAACGGTAGTTCAAAACCGGATTGACCACGCCGCCGATGCCATCAGTGAGGTCCAGCGCCTTCGACCACGTATAAGCCATGTTGTACGTCAGACGCCGGGAAAAGCGCTTGGTCAACTGGATTTGCAATGCATTGTAATTTCCGATGCCTGCAAATTCCAAGTAGTTGATGTCCTGATAGCCGCGAATGGGACGCAGGAGGTTCGAATTCAACGGTTTGTTGCCCGGGACGGTCGGATCGATGCTGGAGGGCAGGAAGTTCGTTCCGTACGGGACCGCATTGAGATTTCGCGTATCCAGAAGATGCTTTTGGGTGTTCCCGACATAGGCCACATCCAGCACCGTGCCGAACCCGATGTTTTGCTGAATTCCCAAGCTCCAGTTGTATACGGAGGGTGGAGAGAAATTACGTTGGATGCCGAACACGCCGGTGGGGCTCAGGCTCAAAGGAGTAGCCAACAGATTGTTGATGGTGGTGTAGTTGGCCGAAGCAGTGGTGACCAGCGGCGGTGATTGCACCATCTGCAAAATCTGATCGTCATTAAAGCGGTCGGAGAAGATACCGAATCCGGTGCGTAATGCAGTTTTACCGTTGCCGAAGATGTCCCACGCCAAGCCGAGCCGGGGCGTAACCTGGATGGAGGGCGTGTTCAGGACGCCTTCGCGGTAGACCTTCTGCCCTTGGAAGGGCGTTCCGGCAGCGCTGGAAAACGTGCCGATTTTTACGGCGGGAACAATCTGCCCAGTAACCGGATCACGGCCGGAACGCACATTTGTGGCGGGATCGAGATAAGGCTGAATCAAGGGCGGCTGCTGCGCGGGGTTGTACGTTGCGAAATCGAACGCGGCCAAATTGTCGCCCGCGCTGGTGGTGGGAACGATGTAGTAGAAACGCACGCCGTAATCAATGGTCAAGCGCTTGGTTGCTTTCCAGCTATCCTGCGCGTACCATTCCACGTTGCTATACCTTCCGTGCGCATTCGGGTGTCCGTTCGATTCAGTATAGGAATCGACCACACCGAGGAGCGCGTTGGAATACGCATAGCCGGTATCGAGCGGGTTCGTCGC
>JALYXI010000114.1 GCA_030947245.1 Acidobacteriota bacterium | reverse complement strand
CGTCTGGGCGGCGCTGAGCGATTCTTCCAAGTCCAAGGGAACGGCAGGCTCGCCTACGGCTTACTATGACCCTCAAACCAAGAAAACGACCATTTCGAATACTCTCCTGGGCAACAGTGCGGTCTGGGGAGATAGCGCAGTTTGGGGTGACAGCGCGGTATGGGGCGACAGCGCGGTATGGGGTGACAGCGCCGTATGGGGCGATGCCGTGTTTACCAATCTCGGAGCGAAATCCGCGGTCTGGGGCAATTCCGCAGTGTGGGGTGACTCGACAGTATCGAGCTTCTCCGCTATCTGGAGCACGACGTCCCCGTGGGGCGCAAGCTCAACCAGCAGTGGAGAGTCTCTCGGCGTGACAGCTAACGGTGAGAACTAGGGCTACTCCAACTCAATCCCGGTGGGAGGCAAGCCTGGATCATCAGGCGCCTTCCCCCGGCGCTAGAAACAGATTCATTTCCAGCCCATGCTGGCGCGTATACAAATCGAAGTAACGGCCCCGCTCTCCATATAGCTCCTCATGAGTCCCGCGCTCTGCAATACGTCCCGCCTCCACCACCAGAATCTGATTGGCCCGCCGGATTGTCGAAAGCCTGTGCGCAATCACAAAAGTAGTTCTGCCTTGCATCAAGAACTTAAGCCCCTCTTGAATCAACGCTTCCGATTCCGAATCCAAGCTGGAGGTCGCCTCGTCCAAAATCAGGATTCGCGGGTCCGCCAAAATCGCCCGCGCAATCGAGACCCGCTGCCGTTGCCCACCCGACAGCTTCACCCCGCGTTCGCCCACAATCGTTTCGTATCGGTCGTGAAACCGCTCCACAAATTCACTAACATTCGCAATCCGGCATGCCTCCAGAATTTGCTCCTCCGTTGCACCCGGCCGCGAAAACGCAACGTTATCGCGAATGCTTCCATCGAACAGAAACGATTCCTGGAGCACAACGCCCAGTTGGCTGCGGTACGAACTCAGATTCACGCGCGAAAGATCCACTTCGTCAATCCACACCGTGCCCTCATCCGGCGCGTGAAAGGCGGTAATCAGCCCAATGATTGTCGATTTGCCCGATCCCGAAGAACCCACTAGAGCGGTCACGGTTCCGGGTTCAGAAAGGAACGACACATCATGCAGCACCGGCTTACCCCTCTCATAGGAGAAGTTCACATGATCGAAACGCACTCTGCCATGAATTTCTTGAATGACTATCGTGCGCCTGGGGTCTTTGTCCTCCTGCCGCTCTGCCATCACTTCCCTGGTTCGTTCCAACCCTGCCAGCGCCTCGCTCAACTGGGTCCCGATCGCCACAATCTGAAACACAGGCGCCACCAGCAGCGCCAGAAAGGCTGTGTACTTGAAGAAATCGCCCAGGGTCAGAGTCCCCGCCAGGATCTGCCGCGCTCCCAAGTACATCACCAGCGAGCTGACAATCCCCAGCAGCAGCGTCGCTGATAGCGTCATCAGCGAGATAGAGCCCAGGCTCTTCAAAACGTTGTCCAGCAATCGCTGCACGCCGGATGCAAATACGTTCTCTTCGCGCGCTTCGGCGTGATATCCCTTAACCACGCGAATGCCGCCCAGAAACTCTGTGAGACGGCCCGTTACTTCCGCTGTGATCTTCCCGCGCTCTTTGAAAATCGGCCGGATCTTGCTAAGAGCCTTCTGCAGAAAGAAGCTGAAGCTCAGCACCAGCACTAAGGCCATTCCGGTCATTCGAGGGCTAATCGTCATCAGAACGATGAAGGAGATTACGGCGGTCAGAATCCCGCCGGCGAACTCCACCAAACCAGTGCCAATCAGGTTGCGAATGCCTTCCACATCGCTCATGATCCGCGAAACCAGAGTGCCGGACTTATTCGAATCGAAATACGTCACCGGCAGCCGCCCGATGTGCGCCTGCACCTTGCGCCGCAGTTCCGCAATTAGCTTTTGCGCCGCTACGGACAGCACCTGGGTTAGCGAATACGAAGTGACGCCCTGCACCACGGTTGCCCCCAGCACGACCAAGATCAGAGGTACGAGCAAATGAATCTGCTTTCTTCCAACAACGTCATCCACCAGATACTTTGTGGAGGCAGGAAGCACCAGGCCGGAGACCCGGTTCACTACCATCAGTACGAACCCGATTGCCAGAATGCCCCGGCGCGGCCGCATCAGGTCCCACACTTCAGGCAAGAGGCTCTTCAGGCGCGTTACCCCGGCCGCCTTCGTCACAGTAGGAATCATGGCTGTATGGATGCGGCCTTTCGACTCCAAGTCGCTATTACGGCTGGGGCGAAACATCCGTCTACATGTCGGCTACGGTTTCAATTCGCGCCGTTTTTTGATATTCTCTCCAGTTTGGCCGGCCCGGTAACCGGCTTGGAGGCTGCATGAAGGTCTTTGAGAGTTCAGACATTCGTAATGTTGCACTGATTGGGCACGGGCACTCCGGGAAAACTTCACTCTGTTCCGCTCTTCTGTTTAGCGCGGGGATTACGGACCGGCATTTCACCGTGAATGACGGCAACACCGTTACGGATTTCGACGAAGAAGAGATCGCCCGCAAGCTTACCATTACCTCCGCGGTTGCCGCGTTTCCCTGGGGCAAGAATAAGATCAACCTAATCGATACCCCGGGTTACAACCTGTTCCTCCATGACGCCCGGACCGCTCTTGCGGCTGCCGATGCCGTCATCGTTCTTGTAGATGGCGTCGCGGGAGTCGAAGTTTCTACGCGCAAAGTGTGGAGCTTTGCCGCCGAACTGAACCTCCCGTGCGCGATTGTCATCAATAAGCTCGATCGCGAACGATCCTCCTTCGAAAGGGCTCTTGCCAGTGTTCAAAGCACTTTTGGCCGCTCCGCCATTCCCATTCATCTGCCGGTCGGATCGGAAAAGGATTTCGCGGGAATTGTCGATCTTATCGGAATGCGCGCCTCGCTCCCTCAGAAAGGCGGGAACGGAAAGCCTGGGGAAGGCGAAATTCCCACGGCTCAGATGGAAGCTGCAACTGCCGCTCATGAAGCTCTGGTCGAAATGGTCGCCGAAGGGAACGATGAGCTGATGGAGGAGTTCTTCGCCACGTCCACACTGCCTGTGGAACACATCGTGAGCGGGCTCCGGCAAGCCGTTCAGGAGCGCCGCATCACTCCGGTTTTATGCGCGGCGGCGTGCCGGAACATCGGCGCGGACCAGCTCCTGCAGTTCATGGCGGAGATCTTCCCCTCGCCTCTTGAAGGTCCAGGGCGTCCCGCTCTTGAGAGCGGCCAGGTGGCAATCAAGCGGGTTCAGCCTGGCGGGCCAGCCGCGGCCTTTGTCTTTAAAACAGCATCCGATCCGTTCGCGGGCCGAATCAATTACTTCAAAGTAATGGCCGGCATTGTGAAAGACGATGCGCACCTGACCAACATGCGGAGCACCGGAAGCGAACGGCTAGCCCACATTTCCGTGCCCTTCGGGAAGGCTCTGCAGCCCGTCTCCGAACTACGCGCCGGCGACATCGGCGCGGTCGCGAAGTTGAAAGATACGCTCACGGGAGATACGCTCGGCGAACCTGCCAACCGTGTGGCGTTCCAGGCTCCCGAGGTTCCCGACCCATCCATCGCCTACGCCATTTTGGCGAAAACGCGCAATGATGAAGATCGTTTAAGCGCCGCGCTGGCCCGCATGCTGGAAGAAGATCGCGCGTTGCGCTTCTACCGCGACCTCCAAACCAAAGAGTTTCTCCTTGCGGGCAACGGTCAGCAGCATCTTGAAGTGGTCGTCAGCCGGCTGAAGCGCCGCTATGGAGTGGAAGTCGAGCTGAAAGCACCCAAGATTCCCTACCGAGAAACCGTTCGCGGAATGGCGAGTGTGCAAGGGCGCCACAAGAAGCAGACCGGCGGCCACGGCCAGTTCGGCGATTGCTGGATCCGCATCGAACCGCTCGCGCGCGGGCAAAAAGTCCAGTTCGCCAATGAGATCTATGGCGGCTCCATCCCGAAGCAATACGTGCCCGCGGTAGAAAAGGGGATCACCGAAGCCGCCGCGCAGGGTTTCCTGGCAGGCTATCCGGTCACCGACTTTAAGGTGACGCTTTACGACGGCTCCTATCACGACGTCGATTCGTCAGAAATGGCGTTCAAAATCGCAGGGCGAAAGGCCTTCCGCGCAGCCATGCAGCAAGCCAAGCCCGCCTTGCTGGAGCCGGTTATGAAAGTGGAAGTGGAAGCGCCGCCCGAGTTCGCAGGCGACCTGATGAGCGACTTCAACGGCCGCCGCGGCCGTGTCGCCGGAATGGATTCGAAGAACGGCATGCAGATTATCCGGGCGCAGGTGCCCATGTCCGAAATGCTCAGCTATCAGGACGACTTGATCTCAAAGACACAAGGCCGGGCATCTTTTCACATGGAATTCGACCACTACGACCTGCTCCCCACGCCGCAAGCCGAAAAGATCATCGCGGCGGCTAAGGCGCATTTGCATGTCGAGGAAGAGGAGTAAAAGCCCCTCGCATCTCACCCTCGCGCCATCTCCACCAAATTTCGCCCACAGATCATACTCGCCTGGTGCTTATCCCCGTTCGGCCCCGGCCAGTGCGTTTCCAAATTGATATACCCGGCGTAGCCATCCGCCGCGAGCGCCGCGATTTGTCCTCGCCAGTCTACATCGCACTCGCCCAGCGGACCCCAAACCGGCTTGTGCCCCTCCATCGTGCAGTCTTTCGCATGCACATGCACAATCCGCTCTACTGGGAGCAGCCGGTATCCCCCGGGGAACGGAACCTCGCCCGAAACATACGCATTTGCCGGATCCCATACCAGCTTCACGTGCGGTGAAGGAATCGCAGCCAGCGCCTTGGCCGCTTCCGCCGCCGTCGCCACATTGCACGCATGCTCATTTTCCAGGCCGATGGTCAACCCGCGCTGGCCCGCCTTTTCACCCAATGCGTTCAGCGCGGCCACCACACGGTCGAACACCTTCTCCGGCTCCACCACGCGCCAGTAGGAAAACACGCGAATAATCTTCGCGCCTAAATGGTCAGCAATCTCGAAAGCCCGCTCCGTCAACCGCGGCTGGTCTTCAAATGAATGCTTCGCCGCAAACATATCCTGCTGGAATCGCTCATCCACCGGCGGCGCATCGGGCAGCGTGCATTTCAACAACGGAGACGCGATCGCCACAATCTTCATCCCGTACTGCGCAATCAGGTCTCGGGCTCGCCCGACCTCTTCATCGCTCAGATCGATGATATTCCGGCCAAACACCATTCGCAGTTCGGCCGCCTCCATCCCAATCTCCCGCATGCTCCGGAGTGAAGTCTCCAGATCCGGAGAAAATTCGTCGGTAATCGCGCCAGTTCGAAATCGCATTCAGCCAAGAATTGTAACTCTTGACGTTCGCGCGTGCTTTGGAATTGGAATTTCAGCCCAAATAAAAGGGACCATATAACGTAGTCGATTTCACGACGGGACTGAACAACGCAACGGTTAGCCCGCATATCTCACAAAGCTATTGGCAAAAGGCCAGCCTTCATGGCATAACTGAGTTTCCACACAACAGTTAGCGCCAAAGAGAGGACGGC
>JALYXI010000110.1 GCA_030947245.1 Acidobacteriota bacterium | reverse complement strand
ACAACCCTAGAGGCTTCACCATGTGGCTGGCTGGCGGCGGAATTAAGGGTGGAACCGTGCACGGCGCAACCGATGAATACGGTTACCGGGCTGTTGAAAATCGCCATTACTATAGCGATCTTCACGCCACCATTCTTCAGCAGATGGGCCTGGACTACAAGAAGCTGCAATTGCCGGTTTTCGGCCGCACCATGCGGCTGGTAGAAGAAGGCGAAGGGCCAATCAAAGAAATCATTGCCTGAGGCTATTTTCTTTGATTCGGGCCCGTGCATGTAATCTTCGGAACAGGATGGCCCGCCCATGTAAAGCGGTACTGTTTGGCCCTGCGGACATTGGTGGCCAGGGTGGGACGGAAGCACGCGATACACGTGCCGCCGGCATGCCTGACGCTCGGGTAAACAATCCCTAACGAGCCGGAATCCAGGAGGCGCTGCGCGAGCGCTTGCGAAGCCAAATAGCTGTCAGGAGACAGAATCCCGTCCAGGTCCGGAGTTTTCCTGACATCGTGAAAGTTGCCGCTGAAGTCGGCTAGGTAATCGTCATAGGTGATGCTGTCCTCAAACCGCCCAATTTCCGCGTACTCGACCGATTTGTGAAAAGCTACCTCAATTTGCGAAGTCTTCAGCGCAAACCCCGCATACCAAGCGCCGCGGTCCGGGCCGTTGAATCGCGATCCGAGCGGGTGAGCATGCGTAAAGGCCGCGTTGATCACACGATAGTTCGGAATACCGAACACCAGTTCGTGACTGCCGATCCCCGGTAGCAGACCGTTCTCCGCCCACAGCCGTTCATTGGTGGCGTGGTCAAGGTCGAACAGGTCCTGCAAATGCCGGTCGTTGTCAGCCAGTCTGATAAGAACACTGGCAAAATCGGGATTGTATTTGGAAGGGATCAGACGGTGGGTCCCGTACTGGCGAACCAGGTTGACAGGAGGGAACCCGTTGGGCCCGGTCACATTCCGCCGCGCCTCGCATCCAGCAAACGCCGGACAATTTGCATGGCAGGGACGCCTCCGCGCATCATATAGTCGAGCGGCGTTCGGCCCCGGAAGATCCGGTTGCTGTTCGGCAATTGGATCCACTCATCGGCTAACTTCTCGCCATAGATGATGTTCAGAGCTTTGAAAATGCCGATCAGATAGGAGATCCTGGTCAGCACGTCGGCATCGAGCAACCGCTCGGGCTGCTTTTTCCACGTGTAATACGGACCATTCGAAACACCGCCAAGAAGAGCGCGCGCATCTTCATCCCGAATGTTCCAGCGGCCTGCCATATTGAAGAAGGCTTTGAGAGCCGATGGGCTAAGCCGCTCGCGCTCTGAACGCAACGTCAAGTCAATGAGCGGAGCCGGGTCATAAGCGGTGAAGGGGTAGGTTGGCTGAATCAAAGGCACGGAACACTATCTCCTATTCAGGAGTATACAGCATATGGTTCAGGATATACTCGGAAGGCATGAAATTGAGCCTGGAACATTTACGGCGGCATGCGGTCACGGCGTCTCTGTTTCCTCCGGTGACGCTCCGGCAGGCTATCGAACGGCTCCGCTTCGTTCAGGCGGATCCGATCCGGTCGCCGGCGCGCGCCCAGGATCTGATTCTGCGCCATCGCGTGAAAGACTACCGGGCGGGCGATCTTGAGGAACGCTATCCCTCGCTGAACCTGGAAGAAGATTTTCTTTACGCTTATGGCTTCATGCCGCGATCGACTTGGGGACTGCTCCATCCCCGGCTGGAAGCGAACATGAGTCCGGCCGAAGAGCGGGTGCTGGAGATTGTGTCCACACACAAGCGAATCCATCCACGCGAGCTCGAAGCGTATCTCGGCAATGACCGGGAGATCAATGCCTGGGGAGGCTATTCCAAGTCGACCACTCGAACCCTGCAGGCCCTTCATTACCGCGGCCTTTTGAGGATTGCCGGACGCGAAAACGGGATTCGTCTGTATGAGGCGGTAATTGGCCGGAGCCCGCGGATAGAACCCGGAGAGCGGTTACGCTCCCTTGTGCTGCTGATTGCCGGCATTCTTGCGCCGTTGCCCGAGCGAAGCTTGCGCGCAGCCCTGCAACACCTGGGGCATGCCGCGCCCTCATTGGAAGGAAGGCTATCGGTGGTAACGATGCTTTCGGACTCCGGAGAGTTAGCCAACGCCGTCGTGGACGGAGTCCGCTACGTCTGGCCGGCGGGAAGGGTCGTCCGAAAGGAACCCGAGGAGATGGTGCGCTTTCTTGCTCCTTTCGACCCGTTGGTGTGGGACCGCCGGCGGTTCGAACATTTTTGGGGATGGCCGTACCGCTTTGAGGCGTACACGCCGCCTGCGAAGCGGAAGCTCGGCTATTATGCAATGCCGCTCTTGTGGCGAAATGACGTGATCGGGTGGGTAAATATCTCCAATCGCGGCGAAACGCTAAGCGTGGAGCCCGGTTTCTCGAAAAAGACACCGGCTCCAAAGTCTTTCCGGCGGGAATTTGAAGCGGAAGTCGAGAGATTCCGCTGCTTTCTTCGCTAGTTGAAACGGCCTATTTGATTGGCCTGATGCGGCTTGTACTCTGGATGGTTTGAAACTTGCTCCAGTTGTTCCGTAGCATGGGCGCATTCGGACCGAAAGCGATTACCTCTTACTCCGCGTCAACGCATCAGGCTGATGCTTTGACCGGGGAGCTTGTGGACCCGCGGCTGGCGGACGTTGAGGCGCTGGCGCGCTGGTTGGATTACGCGTTTGCGCTCCCGGGCGGATTCCGGTTTGGCGTCGCGGGAATTATCGGT
>JALYXI010000379.1 GCA_030947245.1 Acidobacteriota bacterium | reverse complement strand
TTTTTGGGTAATTTACCGGCCTGGGTTACCGCGGACGAAATTAAGCAATGGCTTAGCGCGGAAGACCTGGTAGCGGATTCGGTTAAAGTCATCCGCAACCATGAAACGCAGGAATCCAAGGGATTTGCGTTTGTGGAAGCGCCCACGGCAGACGAGATGCAGGCGATTATTCGCCGGTTCGATCGCGCACCGCTTGAAGATAAGCTACTGCGCGCGAATCCCGCTCAGCCGTCCAAGGGCAAAGGACAACCTGTAAACGGAGCGGTGCCCGCAGCGCGGGATACGCGCGGCGGCAGTAACGGCAGCGGCGCTGGCACAAACGGCGCCAGTCGCAGGCCCCGGGCTGGAAAGCGCGAGCGGGATAACGAACCCAAGAGCGCTTTTGCAACGGAGCTGGCGAAAGCGCTTTAGACAGGGTTGGTTCTTGAGCCAACCCCACGCACCACCACACCTGTGAACGGCGCGCACACAACCGCCTTCGCTAACCTGCACGTTTTCAGACGTTCTGTTCATGGCAGGGGCGTTGCGATAGTGGGCGCTATGAAAGCCCTCCTCCGCTGCTTCTTATTTCCCGGAGGAGCTTACTTGGCGGCGTCTCTCGCCATCCCTCTTCTCGCGGGCACTCAACAGCCCGTAGGCCATCTGGCCGCTTCGGTCAACGTAAACTCCCGCTACCTCATTGAGCAAGTCGAGATCGCCGGATATCCCTCCGCGAAAATCGGCGCCTCGCTCCGAAACCGTCTCATTACACTTCCGGGGACGGCCTACGATACCCAGGTGTTGGAAGATCTGGCGCGGGATCTGCGCCGCGACCTGCACGCAAAATCCGTCACGCAACACGTAGTCCGCGGCTCGGCGCCGGAGATGGTAAAAGTTGTCTTTGACGTGGAGCGGCGCTCCGTAGCCCTCGATCTCTCAGTGCCTAAGTTTCTTTACCATTCCAAACAAGGCTGGAGCGCCCAGATGCTGGCTTCCACCACCGTCGCCCGGAACCATAATCTGGTGTTTGGCCTGGTAAGCGATGGCGACGAATTGACGGAGCGTTTCACCGGCGTTCAAGCCGCCTACGAAAATTTGCATGTGGGAACCGACCGGGTTCGCTTCCGAATGGCCTATGAGGACTATCACGAGCAGTGGAACCGGGCCACCACGGCTGCCCTCAGCGACCCGCGCTTGTTAAGCCCGAACTTGCGCACGGCATCGCCTGAGATGTACCGCTCCCGGCGGAATTTCCAGCCCACGTTTTCCGTTTCGGTGGCACGGCCCCTGGTCCTCAGCGCCGGTTTGAGCTTTGAGCGCCTGGACGAGCAGTTGCCATTTTCCCGTGTGGAAGGCGCGAACGCTTTCGTCGCCGCCCTACGGTACCGGAAGCGGGTTGAAAATGAAGAGAGCGGCGGACGAACTGTGGAAGCTTCCTATGGAATCCGCGTCGGTACAAGAGCGTTGGGGAGCGATTACATCTACGCCAGGCACCACTGGACAGCGGGCTACACTTGGTCGCGCGGGCGGCACTCGGTCTCCGATCTGATGACTGCCGGTTACATTTCCGGACGCGCTCCCCTGTTTGAGCGGTTCGTTCTCGGGACCAGTTCCCTGCTTCGCGGCTGGAACCGCTATGACATCGATCCGCTGGGAGGCAACCGGCTCCTTCATAATTCCGTCGAATACCGGTACCGTTTCGGCAATCTGTTCTACGACACAGGCTCACTCTGGAGCAGCGGCAAAGTGCCCAGCCTGAAACATTCTCTGGGGATTGGGGTTCGGCAGAGTATCTTCTCGCTGGCCGTTGCGTTTCCTGTGCGGGAAGGACGAATTGACCCGGTCTTTATGGTCGGAATGAATTATTAATGTGGCGTGCCGCGCGGATGTGGCTGCTGCTGGCCGGCTTCGGCGCGCCTTTCGCGGCGGCACTGGGGGCGCAGAGCCTGGCCGCGCGCCTGGATTCGGCAAACGTACTCCATATCTCCGCACCGCGTTTTCACTTCTTGACAGGAAAGCCTCTGGAACGGCTAAAGGATGGCGCCACGGTTGCCTTCCTGGGCCAGCTCTCGCTATCTTTCGATGCGAATACAACGGTGCAGGCGCGTTCCGTGGCGCGGTTCGCAATGAGCTACGACATTTGGGAGGAACGGTTCTCCGTTACCCGATTTTCCCTTTCGAAAGGGGAAACCGCTGCCCGGACTGCCTCCCATCTTTCTGGTGACGCCGCGGAGAACTGGTGCTTGGACAACCTGGGGCTTGACTCCTCGCTGATCCCGGCTGACCGTCAGTTCTGGCTCCGGCTGGAACTTCGGGTGGAAGAGAACCGGGATACCAACGGCGTTCTGGGTGATCCCGGCATCAACCTCACCCGTTTGATCGAAATCTTCAGCCGCCCGGCGCGTGCGCAACAGCCGCGCTGGCAGCTGGATGCCGGTCCTCTTCGCTTGAGAGACCTGCGCAGGAATTCCTGACGATGACCCGGCTCCGAAACAAGTTAGTTCTGGTGTTCCTCGCCGCGACCCTGGTCCCGCTGATTGCCACCTTTTGGGTCACGACGTCGCTTCTGGAACGCAGCCTGAGCTATGCGTCCACGCGAGAATTGGATGAGCTTTCGCGGTCCCTTGAAAACACGGGACGTCAGTATTACCAAAGCGCGCGGGAGCAGTTGAAACAGGATGTTTCCGCCGGGCGGGTATTGGCGGACCGTCCCGCTCGCCAGGCTTGGCCCGAGGGCGTGAAGGAGTTCTGGGCATCGGGTGAGCGCGAGCGCTTCCGCTTGGGGGGCTCCCGGCAGGACCGTCTGGAATACCTGGTTCGAGAACCGGCGGGGGTTGCGGTCTATTCCAGGCCACTTGGGCTTCAGATGGCCGGGCTCACGGAGCAATACCGCCGCTCCCGTGAGCTCATCGCAAGCAATAAAGCGCGGGATTTAAGGCGTGGGTTCCACTATACCTACGTTCTGCTGACCGTAGCCATCTGGATTGCATCGCTTCTGATGCTCATTTACCTGGCAAACCGGATCAGCCGCCCCATCCGGCACCTGACCGCGGGGCTTTCTGAGTTGGCTAAAGGAAATTTCGCCGCGCGGATCGCATCGGACCGGCGCGATGAAGTGGGCCGGGCCACACAGGCGTTCAACGAGACCGCGGGCCAACTGCAAGCCAGCCGTGAACGGCTGATCTATCTGACTCAACTGGCGAGTTGGCAGGTGCTGGCCCGCAAAATGGCCCATGAGGTAAAGAATTCGCTCACTCCCATCCGGTTGACCGTGGAAGAAATGGTGGCGCGCCATTCCGAAAGCGACCGCGGCTTCCTGGAACAAGCTGCGGCAATTGTGGTGGATGAAGTGGAGTCGCTCGAACGGCGGGTGCGGGCATTCTCGGAATTCTCAGCCGAACCCGACGTGATTACAGAACCGATCAATGTGAATCAGATGGTGGAAGAACGCATCGCATTCTTGAGAAGCGCGCATCCGGAAGTCAGCTACGCGGTGCGGCTTTCTGAATCCGCGCCAAGCGCGCTGGCGGATGAGGATCTGGTCAAAGGCATTTTAGTGAATCTGCTTGAGAATGCGGCGGAGGCGGCGGGATCGGGCGGGCAAATCCTGACCGCTACGTCGGTGTATCCGGAACGCGTCGTAATTGAGGTTCATGATTCGGGTCCGGGCTTGAGCGAACAGGCGCGCAAATCACTCTTCCAACCTACAATTTCTTTTAAGGCGCGCGGAATGGGGCTTGGGCTTTCGATTGCGCGCAAGAGCGCTCTGGTGCTGGGCGGCGATATCGTGCTGGTTGCGGGCGAATTGGGCGGCGCCGGTTTCCGCGTGGTTCTTCCGGTGGCCCCATGATTTCCCGGCGCGTTCTGATTGTGGACGATGAAGAGAACATCGGGCGATCCCTCCGCATGATTCTTGAGCGCGAAGGCTACGCCGTGAACGTGTTCCGCTCCGTTGCCGAATTCCGCAAATTCCCCGAACCGCAGCGGATCGATGTGTTTCTGTTCGATGTGCGATTACCCGATGGAAGCGGCATCGATCTTTTGCGCGGATTGCAGCAGCAGGAGGTAAGGTCGCCGGTGGTGATGATTTCCGGCCACGCGACCATCGCCGATGCCGTCGAAGCGACGCGGGCCGGAGCTTTCGATTTTCTTGAGAAGCCGTTAAGCAGGGAGCGCGTGCTCGTAGCTCTGAAAAACGCGCTTTCGCAGAATACGTTGCGTCAGGAGAACGAGAAACTGCGGGAAATCGTGGGAAACGGCCCCCGTATGATCGGAGCAAGCCCCGCGTTTGAGCGTGCCAAAGAGCAGGCAACCATGGCCGCGAAGTCCGATGCGCGGGTTTTGTTGGTGGGTGAGTCCGGTACCGGCAAGGAACTGCTTGCCGCGCATTTGCATCAACTCAGCCCCTTTGCCGCGGGGCCGTTCGTGAAGGTGAATTGCGCTGCCATTCCGACTGAGTTAATTGAAAGTGAACTGTTCGGTCATGAGAAGGGCGCCTTCACGGGCGCAACTTCCGCTAGGCGCGGCAAGTTCGAATTGGCAGATAACGGCACGCTCTTTCTGGATGAAGTGGGCGACCTGCACGCCGGGTCCCAAGCCAAACTGCTGCGTGTGCTGCAGGAAGGTGAATTCCATCGCGTAGGCGGGGAGCAAACCATCCGCGTCTCCGTTCGCGTCATTTCCGCTACAAACCGCGATCTGCAGGCAATGGTGGCGCAAGGAAAGTTTCGCGAGGATCTGTATTATCGCGTGAGCGTGGTTCCCATCCATGTCCCGGCCCTGCGGGAACGCCCACAGGACGTTCGCCCCCTGGCTTTGTACTTTTTGGAAGAATTTTGCAGCCGCAATAACTTCCGGGCTAAGGCGATGGATGAAGCGGTCTTCGAGCTGCTGGAAGGCTACTCGTGGCCCGGGAACGCGCGGGAACTTCGCAATGTCGTGGAGCGCATGGCCATTCTGACGCCGGGCGAACGGATCCCGGCGGGTTCCATCCCGGTTGAGATTCGCGTGCAGCGGGAAGCAGGCCCCCGGTCGACGGTGCAGGAAGCGCGTGAATCCGCTGAGCGTGAGCATCTGCTTCGCGCCCTCGATGCCGCGAACTGGAATGTATCGGGGGCCGCGCGGACGCTCGGGATGGAGCGGACCAATCTTCATAAACGCATTCGCGCGCTTGGATTGGCCCGTGCTCACTAGAATCGCCCAGCCCATCGATTCAGGCCGCCGCTTAAAGTAAACTAGTCTGATCCCATGAAATTGAACAGCTACACAATCACGCAGGGACGGGATCGCGCGCCTGCCCGCAGCATGCTGAAGGCCATCGGATTTACCGACGAGGATCTAAAAAAGCCCATCATTGGAATTGCGAATACGTGGACCGAAACCATGAACTGCAATTACAAGTTGCGGGACTTGGCGGTGCACGTCAAAGCGGGGGTCCGCGCCGCGGGCGGAACTCCCATGGAGTTCAACACCATCGCGATCAGCGACGGCATCACCATGGGCACCGAAGGCATGAAAGCGTCGCTGGTGAGCCGCGAGGTAATCGCCGATTCCATCGAACTGGTGGCCCGGGGTCACATGTTTGACGGCATCGTGGCCCTGGTAGCTTGCGATAAGACCATCCCCGGCGCCGCCATGGCATTGCTGCGGCTGAACATCCCCGGCGTGATCCTGTACGGCGGATCCATTTTGCCGGGCACCCATAAGGGAAAGGACATCACAATTCAGGACGTGTTTGAAGCCGTGGGCGCAAACGCGGCGGGCAGGATGAGCGACTTCGAGCTCCTGGAGATTGAGAACCATGCGTGCCCCGGCGCGGGCGCGTGCGGCGGGCAGTTCACAGCCAACACCATGGCGACGGTAATGGAACTGATTGGCCTGTCACCGATGGGTACCGCTTCCGTTCCGCAAGTAGACGTGCGCAAGGAAGACGTGGCGCGCCGTTGCGGGGAACTGATCCTGGATTGCGTGCGGAATCAGCGCAAGCCGCGCGACATCGCAACGCGGAAAGCGTTTGAGAATGCCATCGCTGGAGTAGCGGCGACAGGTGGCTCCACAAACGCCGTGTTGCATTTGCTGGCCATGGCGGGCGAATGCGGGGTGCCACTGGCATTGGACGACTTTCAAACCATCAGCAATCGCACGCCCCTGTTTGTCGATCTGAAGCCCGGCGGCAAATTCGTGGCCGTGGACGTGGACAAGGCCGGCGGCATTCCCGTGATCGCCAACCGCCTTGCGGAAGGCAAATACGTGGATCCTTCAGCCTTAACCTGTACGGGCAGGACGTTCGGTGAAGAAGCCGCCGGCGCCGTGGAAACTGCGGGACAGGAAGTGATCCGGCCCTTAAGCCGTCCGCTGAAAACAACCGGCGGCCTTGCGATTCTGCGCGGTACGCTGGCGCCCGAAGGCTGCGTAATTAAGCTGGCGGGCCATGCGAAGCGGAGCCATCATGGGCCCGCGCGGGTGTTCAACCGCGAGGAAGACGCAATGGCCGCCGTGCAGGCCGGCAGGATTGAACCGGGCGACGTCGTGGTGATCCGGTACGAGGGGCCGCGCGGCGGACCGGGTATGCGCGAAATGCTCGGCGTGACCGGGGCCATCGTCGGCGCAGGGCTTTCCGACAGTGTCGCGCTGCTGACGGATGGCCGGTTCAGCGGCGCAACGCACGGCTTCATGATCGCTCACGTTTCCCCTGAAGCCGCGAATGGCGGACCGATCGCCGCGGTGGCGGAAGGAGATATGATCCTGGTGGATGTCGATTCCGGTATTCTCAACCTGGACGTCGCGCCGGAGGAGATACATCGCAGGCTGGCCGCCTGGGAAGCTCCCGCGCCGCACTACAAGTCCGGTGTGTTCGCCAAGTACACAGCGCTGGTAGGATCCGCTTCGGAAGGCGCGGTTACCTCCCGCTTCTGATGAATCTCCTCTTCATCGGAGATATCTTCGCTTCGGTGGGGCGGCGCTTGGTCGCCGATCACCTGGCCGATATCCGGGGGGCGCAGCGGATCGACCTGGTAGTCGCCAACGCTGAAAATTCAGCCGGTGGATTCGGAGTGACTCCGGCAACGGCGGAAGAGTTGTTTGCGCTGGGTATCGACGTCCTGACCGGCGGGAATCATAGCTTCGACAAACGCGAGATATACGACTATATGGCGACGCATCCCCGGCTGCTTCGCCCTGCGAACTACCCCCCCGGAGCGCCCGGTTCGGGCATGGTGAAGGTCACTGCGGCGAACGGAGTGGAATGCGCGGTCTTGAACCTCCAAGGCCGGACCTATATGGCCTCGACAGACTGTCCGTTTCGCAAAGCGGACGAATTGCTGGGCGGGCTCGATCCTTCGGTCCGGGTTCGTTTCGTAGATTTCCATGCCGAGGTTACCAGCGAGAAGGTCGCGATGGGATGGCACCTCGATGGGCGCGTCTCGGCGGTGATCGGGACTCACACCCACATTCCGACCGCGGACACGCGCGTGCTGCCCGGTGGAACCGCGTACCAGACCGATGCGGGCATGACTGGACCTTACGATTCAGTCATTGGAGTAGAAAAAGAAATGATCGTGCGCCGTTTTATGAACAGCATGCCGGTCCGGATGGAAGCGGCCAAAGGCTTAGTGGAGCTTCATTCCGTGATTATCGATGTGGATGAGAGCACCGGAAAAGCGCGTGGCATCCGGCGCCACACGCTTCGGGCGGATTGACTATTTCTTCGGGGTCACCCAGATCGAGGTGACCAGCCGTGTGGGACCGTTACTGGCAATTCCATTCACGACGAAGACCACCGGAGTGATCATGTTGGGAGTCAAGCTGGTAGGAGCAACATCGTCCGGGATTTTGACATTAACCTGCCAAACCCCGGCCAGCCCCGGAGCCAGGCCGGAATATGTGATGTTTTGGTCTGCCACAAAACTTGTTCCGATGATGACCTGCGGGATTGTGGCTGTCGGGATAGCTGTCGTAGGCGCCACGCCATCCGCTGGAGCGTTGGGTACCAGGCCCTGGCCTGTTCCAAAGAACGCGACGATGGATCCGTTCGTAGCCGGGTGATCCTTTCCGTTTATGGAGCCATCTTCATTGATGGCGGCAGCTTGCCCCGAACCGCCCGTTCCGAAGGTGAAGAGCGCCGGGGACGCCACATTCAATTGGACCGGGAAATTGCCCAAAACTTGACCGGTGTCGACCCGTGTTACCAGGAGATCGGCGCTCCCGTTTGTGGGAGCGCTATTGGGAACGACGAAATTGATCTGATTCGGACCGACGTAATAGAGCGGCGCCGGTGAATTGTTGAATAAGACCTGAATCCCGGCGAGCTGGGTCGGCAGTGGCGAGCCGGACGCGGCGGCGACCGAAGTCCCGAACTGATTGGCGAAGCCATAAATCGTGGCGATAGTACCCGGAGCAACCGATTGATTCGCGATCATGCTGGCCGCGTTCACCGTCGCGAGAGTGGGGAAATTAATCTGGACGCGGTTATTCAGGTCCGCCGTATATAAATTGCCGTAAGGGTCCTGGGTGACGGCAAGCGGGCCGAAATCGGGGAGAACAAGATTCGGACTGTTGCCCGTGAGCGGCAGATTGTTGAATCGCGGGAAACGAAGGATGTTATTCGCTCCCTGATTCGCGACAAATATATCTCCGGAAACGGAGTTTACGGAAACACTCCTGGGTGATGACAATCCGCCGATGATAGCCGATTCCCGGGGATCGTTCTGCTGGCTGGGGGCGCGTTCGAAGATCACTACGCGGTTGTTTACTGTATCGGCAACATAGAGGCGATCGTCGGAATCGGTCGCGATGCCGCGCGGCTGGTTGAAACGGTTTCCTGACGCATTCGAAGGAAAGGGAGTGTTGAAATCCGGTTGTCCGAAGACGATGGATGCCGCCATGCCGGTGGTCAGATCCCCAGGGGCGCCCCGGAATAGCAGAACTCGATTGAGGATATTATCTGAAACCAGGAGCCCGTTATTAGAGGCAAACGCAAGACCGTAAGGGGATGCCATTGTCACAGCAGAGGCATCCGGATTGCGGGATGCGGTCGCGCTGCGCTGGCCCAAAACCAGATTCGCGGCGGGAAGCGTCTGGATCTGTATAAACGGGTTAGGGAAACGAAGCACCCGGCCGTTGCCCGAATCCGCCACGTAAAGATTGCCGGCCGGATCCAGAGTGAGGC
>JALYXI010000105.1 GCA_030947245.1 Acidobacteriota bacterium | reverse complement strand
GTGCTCCGTCTGTCCAGTCCTGGACCTTGCCGGGTACCCCGCCGTCCTCGACCCTAAACTGAAGGTAGATCTACGCCGTGCGCGCAACAAGCTCGACAAGAACCACCGCATCGCATTCTCCCTTGCTACCCCGGAGACCCTTCCCACCGCGCTCGAAGACTTTTTCCGCCTGCACGCCGCTCGCTGGCAATCCGAAGGGGAAACCGGCGTCCTGGCCGAAGCAGCGCTCCGGAATTTCCATCGCGAAGTGGCCGCCGGCTTCTGCGAACGCGGCCTGCTTCGCCTTTACACGCTCCACATCGACGGAGCCGCCGCCGCCGTCATCTATGCCTTCCGTGCTCACCGGACCCTCTTCTGTTATCTCAGTGGGTTCGATCCGCAATTTTCGAAGCTCAGCCCCGGCGGCGTCCTGTTGCAACACGCCGTAGAATCTGCCATCGCCGAAGGGCTTACCGCGGTCGATTTTCTCCGCCAACCCGAAGCCTACAAATACCTATGGGGCGCGCGCGACCGGATCAACTCCCGGCTTCGCTTTCCGCCTTCCGGAATGAGAAACGCAGAATCCAGGGAGCTACCAGCGTCGTGAGTACCGACATCGCCACAATCACGCCATACACCGGCTGCGCGATCACGCCGAATCCCACCCCGATCTGCGCCACAACCATACCGACTTCACCCCTGGGAATCATCCCCGTACCCACCCGCCACGCATCGCGCCACCCTAAACTTAGCGCCCCCAGGCCGCATCCGATCAACTTCGAAACAATTGCCGCCAGCACAATGGCCCCGGTCAGGATCAACGTCTCTGGCTTGCGGAAAGTAATCAGATCCAGGTGCATTCCGATCCCGGCAAGAAAGAACGGCAGAAATACCTCCGCCACCCCCGCTGTCAGGTCATGCGCCCGCTGTTCGACCGATTCCGACATTGCCATCCCGGCCAGGAATGCGCCCGTAATGGCGGCCACGCCCGCCCAGACCGCAAGCACGGAAAGCCCGAACAGAAGGCACATCGCAAGGCTGAACTCCGTCTCAGGGATATTCAACCGCGGGTGCAGGCGAGGCATAAGATGCTGCATAAACCGGCTGCCCCAGTGCGCCACAATCACAGTGAAGCCGACTGCCAGCACGGCCGTAAGGGCGATCCCGGGAAGATTGAACCCGCCACGCGCAATGCTGCTTGCCACCGAAAGCGCCAGCAGCCCGAGGATATCGTCGAACACCGCGGCCGCCAGAATAATCCGAGCCGCCCGCGACTGGAGCACCCCCAACCGCTTCAATACTTCGGCTGTAATCCCGACACTGGTGGCCACCATGGCCACTCCCACGAAAATGGCTTCAATCTGCGGCGCGTGCCAGGCCCGCAAGATTGCCCACCCCATCGCAAACGGAACAATTACACCGGATACCGCCACCGCCAGCGCCGTGCCCCCCACCTTCATCAGCTCGGACGATTTCACCTCCAAACCTACGCGAAACAGCAAAAAGATCAGCCCCAGATCGGAAAAAGCCGAAAGCACCGTGTTCGGCGCCATCCAGCCCAGGACCTGCGGACCCACCAAGACACCCGCTAAAATCTCTCCCACGATTCCGGGCAGTGACACGCGTTCGAAAATCTCCGCCATCGCCTTGGCCGAAACAAAAATCACCAGCAGCGAAAGCGGAATGGTAAGCGGGTTCTCTTGCACGCTCAATTATCAGGCGCAACCAAGTCTGCGCTTCCGCAACCCGGCCGTCGCTTCACGGTGGCACCGCAGGCAAAGCGTGCGGATATTCGAAAGATCGCACTCGCCGCCGCCCTCCACCACGGGAATAATGTGGTCGGCATCCCACAGCGTGCGGCGGTTCAGCTTCGTCAATCCCCACTTCAGCAATGCCGCGGCGCGCCGGTCGCCCCTGGACCGCTTCAGGCGCAGCCAGGCTTCATGCGTATCCGTTCGGCAGACCGCGCAGATCCCTCTGTCACGCGCCACCACGCGATCGCGTAGATAACCCGGATCGGTGCGAAGCTTCCATTCGTGAACGCACCATTCGGAACAGAAGGTTCTCCGGGGCGCCGGTACTTCGAGCGAACACCAGCGGCACAGAGCGCGGCCATTCAATCCCTTTGGCAAGTCCTCGCCGTCTACCCGGCCGCCCTGCATTGTCCGTGCAGTACTCACCTCACTGTTGTACAACAATGGACTGCAAATAACTTTACATTTTAAAGTACTTCGAGGCTAATCGTTCTCGTGAGCCTGTTCGATCTGCTGTTCCTCGCATCCGTCCTCGCGTTGCTGGTGAGTTTGGGGCGCACCGCGTGGCTGCTGTTCACGCGCCGCGCAAGCCGGGCCTGGGAAGCGCTGTTGCGAATCGGGTATGCCGTCATCGCCTATCTGCTGATTGTGGTTCTTGTGTCCGCGTTCTCCCCGGCGCGTGTCTATGTGGCCGGGGAAAAGCAGTGCTTCGACGATTGGTGTGTCCTTGTGCGGAGCGCGGTTCGCAGCGGTACTCGCGTCGAAGTCGGAATCACCGTGCTAAGCGATGCGCGCCGGGTCACCCAGCGCGAGTTCGGAGTCCGTTTCGCTTTGGAGGACGGGCACGGACGAACCTATCTTCCGGTAGCCGAATCCGGGCCTCCGGTCAGCACTGCCATCTGGCCGAATGAAAGCTTCACTGTGATGCGTGAGTTCGAAGCGCCGCCAGAACTGTCGGGCCTGCACCTTCTCGTAAGCCACACGGGTCTCCAGCCGGGAAAGCTGGTTATCGCGGATCGGGAGAGCTTGTTCCACCGTCACGCCCGGATGCTTTTGCCGGTGCATTCCCCAACACTCTGATCCACCTCGCGCGCTCCCGTGGGGTATCGAATTTCGTGCGCCAGTGATGCTTGAAAGCATTTGACTTTTTCGCCATTCTCTCCTTGAGAAACTGCTGCGATTCCGCGGATGTTCCGTTTAGCCACGCGAGCGTGGTGGCGCAATCGTTGATCTCGCCAAGCGCATCCTGTACCGGCTTCAGGCGCTCTAACTGTTCGCCGAACGCCGGTCCGTACAGATCGCTGAACAACTCCAGGGTGTATCGGAAGTGTTTCGTACGCAGCCGGAACCTGTGTAGCGACTCCGGGGTCCCATCTTCGGCAAAAAGCTGTTCACCTGCTTCAAAGTAGTCGAGCGCCATTGCCGGAAGCCGCACTCGCGCATTCTCGCCAACCGGGACCTTCTTCTTCCACGCGGCTTTCACCATCACACCCCAAGCCGGCGGCGCCAGCGAACCGGCCGCTCGCTCTCCACCCATTTGGCAAGCTTACTCGTGAGCCGCGCTTGAGCTGCTGCTTTCTCGGTATCGAGCCTCCGGATCTCCTCGGAGGCCGGCGGCGCCCCCGCCTTTTGCAGTAAGTCACGGGAAATATCACGGTTCCGGACCTCCGCTGCCAAATTCATCAGCTTCCGAAGTTTCCGGCGCACCCGGTCCGCTTCTCCTTTCGGGAAGAACTGTTCAAAGGTCCGCAGGCATTCACTCAATCGCCGGATGCTGGTGCGCAGATCATGCACGGAGTCCGCGCTTGCCCCGCTCTCCGAAGCTGCCTGCATTTGCTTCCCGACCTTATCGATCAGCTCAGAGGACTTCTTGCGGACGTAGATTCTGAGATCTCGCGTGTTACTCTCAGGCGCGGACTCTGGTAAGGACGATGGAGCGGTTATAGACCTGCCGGAAGAATTCGCCCGAACGCTCTGCCGCCCACGCTTCAAGATCGACATTCCCGTTTGAGTGCAACTTCAGGACCACATCCGAATCCCGCAGGTCGCATTCAAGGGCCTTCACCCGCTGGCCGCGGCTGCGGTCCAGGTTATCGGCAATCCTCAACAGCGGAGCGAGCAACGTCACCGCGCGGCGGCTTTCCGGGTCCAGCGGCTGCCAGTTGGGGTGCTCCGGCGAGGGCATCGCCTTCCGGTGATACCGGCACAGATTCGCAATCACCTCGCGCTCGCGTTCCGTGAACCCCGGCATATCGGAGTTCGATACCAGGTAATACGAGTGCTTATGGTGGCGGGTGTCGCTGACGAAGTGACCGATGTCGTGCAGATGCGCCGCGGCTTCCAGCAAACGCGAGTAGTGATGGGGCAGCTTGTGCAGCGGTTCGAGAGCCAGGAATAGTTCCCCCGCCATGCGCGAAACCTTGCGCACATGCTTCATCGAAACCCCATAGCGCGTACCCATGCCCTCTACCATCTCCCGCTGATCGCGATTCATCTGCGTGGCCGCGCGGCCGGTATTGCGTGCAATCAGATCCGCGATGATGCCATCCCGGACACCGGCTGCGGAGTAGTAGAGCGACGGAAGAGAAAGGTCGCGCAGTACGCGGTTCAGTACGGCGACTCCCGGGATGATGATCTCCGCGCGCCGTGGTCCGATGCCGGTGATTTTGCGCCGCTCGGATAAAGAACGGCTGCTTAATTCCGCATACAGCGACCGCAATTGAGTCGCGGAACAGCGAAGTTTATCCGCCGCTTCCCGCTTTGTGCGCGGGATTGCATTCGCGGCGCAGACCACAGCCGAAGCCGTAGCCGACGTCGCGATGACACGGTCGATCCGCGCGCTCCCCATCCGCCGGACCGCGGGAGCGATTCGTTCGGTGATGTACTCTTCCAGCCGGTGCAGTTCGCTCTCCTTCGGCGGGTCCGACTTCAGGAACAACTCCGTAAGCCGGAGCGCGCCCAATTGCTTCGATACAGCCAGCAGAATCCGGCCGCTGTCGCTCAGGATGATCTCGGCGCTGCCGCCCCCGATATCGATCATCAGAACGCGCTGGCGCAAATGGGGCCACCGGCTCTGTACGCCCAGGTGAATCAGCCGGGCCTCTTCCTGGCCGGAGATGATCTCGACCGGCGTTCCTGCCGCGGCTGAAACGCGCTGAAGAAACTCCTGCTGATTGCTTGCGTCGCGGACGGCGCTGGTGGCCACTGCGCGGATGGCCGCGGGCTCATATCGCTTGTAGCTCTGGGCCATCTTCGAAAGCGCGTCGGCGAGAAACTCCATTGCTTCGGCGCTGATGCGGCCCGTGCGGAACACGCTGGCGCCCAGGCGCGTCACCTGCCGCTCCGATACCAGGATTTTGGCCGGCGCCGCCGTTCCGTTCGCCGCCACCGTCACCTCCGCAACCTCCAGGCGGACGGAGTTGCTCCCGATATCTATCGCGGCGTAGTGAGGCATCCGTACGGTATGAAGTTATAATACCGGCAACCGTTTCCAACTATGAAGCTTTATCTTTTGCGGCATGCAATCGCTCATGAAAGAGGCGCGGGGCAGCGCGATGCGGATCGCGAGTTGACGAAAGAAGGACGCGAGAAGCTTTCCGCCGTCCTGAAAATCGCCGCGCGCTCCGGCGTGACGCCATCCCGGATACTGACCAGCCCTTATCTACGAGCCCGGCAAACGGCGGAGATCGCTCGAGATGCGCTCGGCTCCGAAGAGGCGCTATACGAAACCGGGACTCTGACGCCGGAAAGTTCGCCGCAAATGGTGTGGAACGAATTGGGCGATCACAGAAAAGAAGAGTCGTTACTGTTGGTCTCGCACGACCCTCTGCTCAGCAACCTGGTTCCCTTTCTTCTGAATGCTCCGGCCTTGCAGTTTCACTTTCGGAAAGCGGCGATTGTCGCGATGGAGATCGGCAATTTCGCCGGCGAGCCTGATGCACTCCTGGAATGGGTACTCACGCCGAAACTGGCCGGACAGTGATTGTCCGCGATTTCCGGGATTCGGGTTAGCATAAAGCCAACATGAAAGCTGTTCGGATTCACGAATACGGCGACAACAGCGTGGTTCGCGTGGAAGAGATCGAGCGCCCGCGGCCCGGCCCCGGAGAGTTGCTGGTCCGCGTGGCCGCGGCGGCCATCAATCCCGTCGATGCGCAGGTCCGGGATGGGAAACTGGCGGGAATGCTGCACCACTCGCTCCCCCTCACGCTCGGCTGTGATGTGGCGGGAACGGTGGAAGAATCAGGTCCGGGCGTGACTGAGTTCCAGGCTGGCGATCCGGTTTACGCATACCTGAATCTGGGAAGATTGGGCGCTTTCGCGGATTTTACGATTGTAAAAGTCGAAGAAGCCGCCGTTGCGCCCAAGACCCTCGATGAGGTCCACGCGGCGGCGGTTCCGGTTGCGGTCCTGACCGCTTGGCAGGCCCTTTTCGATACCGCCGGCCTGGAGAGCGGTCAAACGGTTCTCATTCATGCGGCTTCGGGCGGCGTAGGGTCCATGGCGGTCCAACTGGCCAAGTGGAAGGGCTGTCATGTGATCGGGACAGCTTCCGCGGTGAACCGGGAATATCTGACGGCCTTGGGCGCCGATGAATTCATCGACTATAAGAAGCAGCGGTTCGAGAAAGAAGCGAAGCATGTGGATGTGGTGCTCGATGGGATCGGGGGAGACACGCAGGAACGGTCGTTCACCGTACTGAAGCGGGGAGGATTCCTGGTGTCTCTGGTGTCACCTCCTTCAGAGGAAAAGGCGGCGGAAAGCGGCGTGCGCACGGCCATGGTTTTCGTTCAGCCGAACGGCAAACGCCTGGCTGAAGTGGCGCGGATGTTTGAAGACGGCCAGTTGAAGACCCTTGTGGAAACCACGCTGCCCTTAGCGGAAGCAGCCAGGGGTTTCGCGAAGAACGCGAAAGGCGGCGGCCGCGGAAAGATCGTCTTGAAAACGGAGTACTTAGACGAACAGCGTTGAGATTTCTACTCCGGAGGGCAGCCCTTCCACCACCACGATGCCGGAATCGGTGACGTGGTACAGCATGCCGTCCTGTTCCGGGTCATGCCCGATGGTTGCGCCTTCGGAAACGCGCACATTCTTATCCAGAATGGCGCGGCGGATCTTGGCATGGCGGCCGATATCGCAATTGTCCAGGATGATGGAATCCTCCACCAGAGCGCCGGTATGCACGCGCACGCCTCGGGCAAGGACTGAATTGCGAATCGTTCCTCCGCTTAGGATGCAACCGCCGGATACGATTGAATCGGTCGCGCTGCCCCGCCGGCCTTCGGTATCGAACGCGAATTTGGCCGGTGGATCGGGGAAGCCGCTGGTGCGAAGCGGCCACTGGCGGTTATAGAGGTTCAACGAGGGAGCTACGGAGCGGAGATCCATGTTCGCTTCGTAATAAGCATCAATGGTCCCCACATCGCGCCAGTATCCGGAATTTTCCGGCGGTTCGCCGGGAATCTTATTGTCCGCGAAATTATAGGCAAAGACCGCGGAGCGCTTGACCAGCGACGGAAGAATATCGCGCCCGAAATCGTGCGAGCTGCTTGGATTCGCGGCGTCGTCGTGAAGTTCGCGAAGCAGGGTGCGGGTGGAGAAGACATAGTTGCCCATGGAAGCGTAAACCCGGTCGGGATCGCCTGGAATCGTGGGAGCATCGGGGCGCTTCTCATGAAAATCAAGGATGCGCCCATTCTCCTGCGTCTCGATTACGCCGAATTCCGAAGCCATCTTGCGCTCGACGGGAATCGCCGCAACCGTCGCGGCGGCGCTCTGGTGTTCGTGAAATTCAACCATGCCGGTGATGTTCATCCGGTAAATGTGATCGGCGCCGAAGATCGCCACCACGTGCGGGTCCGCCTGTTCAATCAGGTTGATATTCTGATAGATCGCGTCGGCAGTGCCTTGGTACCAGGTCTCTTCCGCCGAGCGCATCTGCGCCGGGACGGGAATGATGAACTGATTCTTCAGCAATCCGCCGAACTGCCAACCTTCGTTCAGATGCTGCAGCAGCGATTGGCTGCGGAACTGGGTCAGCACATAAATGGAGTTGATGCCGGAGTTGATGAAGTTGCTGAGAACGAAATCGATGATCCGGTACTTGCCTCCGAAAGGGACAGCCGGTTTGGCGCGTTCCTTGGTCAACGGATACAGCCGGGTTCCCTTTCCTCCCGCCAGCACGATTCCCAATACCCGGAGTCTCATAGTTTTAGCAATGTCATTGTGCTACATAGAAAGCATGAAAGCAAAGCTGGCAGCCACAGCGCTGCTATCGTCCATGATGACGTTGGTTGCCGTGAGTAGCGTGAAGCTGGAGAACAATCGCGTGAAGGTGTCGGAAGTGGTTTACGAGCCGGGCGTCCCCCGAGAGCGCTATACGAGGCCTACGGACCAGATGATTGTGTTCCTGGACGATTGCCGCTATGAACGGACGGATTCGGCGACGCATGAGAAAACAATCAGGCAGAGGAAGTCGGGCGAAGTGATTTGGCACAACAAGGGCGAGGACGCGCCGGTGTTGCGGAACCTTGGCGCTAAGGCGTACCGGACTTTGCTGGTGGAATTCAAGTGAACAGCCGGGCGTCTACGCCGGGATTAGTTTCATTTCCAGCAACTCTTTCACTTTGTGCGCCAATAGATCCGGTGTGAACGGCTTCGGCAGGTGGTACGTTCCGCTGGGAACGGCGCCGGTCGGGAGGATTGCATTTTCCGTATAGCCGGATATGTAAAGAACCCGCAAATCCGGATAGATGGGAGATAAGCGCGCCACCAGTTCGGGACCGCCCATCCTCGGCATGATCACATCCGTGACCAGCAGGTCGAGCGCTGGAAGGCCGTCGCCCACGATTTCGAGAGCTTCTTCTCCATTTGCGGCCGTAATCACATCGTAACCACGGGCCCGCAGAACCGAGGCGGCAATCTTGCGCACGTTCTCATCATCCTCAACCATCAGAATGGTGCCCACTCCGTTCGCCGGCGCCCGCTTCGGCAGAGGCGATTCCTGGCGATCCTGGTTTGCCGCGCTGGGAAGGTATACGCGGAAGGTAGTCCCGATCCCTTCCTCGCTATAAACCCAAATCGTTCCGCCGCTCTGTTTCACGATTCCGTAAACGGTGGCGAGACCGAGGCCGGTCCCCTCGCCCGCCGCTTTCGTAGTGAAAAACGGCTCGAAAATGCGGTCTTGTGTCTGCCGGTCCATCCCGCAGCCGTCATCGCTCACAGCAAGCATCGCGTAATCGCCACTGACGCAACCGGCATGCATCGAAGCTCGCATACTGTCGAAGTGTTCCTCCGACGTCTCGATGGTGATGGTGCCGCCTGTTCCGATTGCGTCGCGCGCATTGATTACCAGGTTCAGAATCACCTGTTCAATCTGGGTCGCATCCGCCTTCAGACAGATGGGAGTCGCGTGCTCAACGATCGTAAGCTCGACATCCTCGCGGATCAGGCGGCGCAGAATGGGTTCTACCCCGGCAACAGCCAGCCGCAAATCGATCACCTTCGGTTGAAGAATCTGCTTCCGGCTAAAAGCAAGCAGTTGTGCGGTAAGCTGCGCGGCGCGATGGCCCGCTTTGCGGATGCACGATAGGTCCGCGCGAACCTCAGGGACCAGGTCGGTCCGCTCCTCAAGCATGGCGGAATACCCGTTCATGACCGTCAGCAGATTGTTGAAATCATGCGCAATGCCTCCGGCGAGGCGGCCGACGGCATCCATTTTCTGCGATTGAATCAACTGCTGTTCCATGCGCTTCCACTCGGTGACGTCTTCGGTGAGACTCACAATCCGGATCACTTCGCCATCGGTGTTCTTTACCGGATAGATGCGCGCCCGTACCCAGCGGAGTTCGCCGCCCGGACGCAAAATGCGGTAATCGTCCGTGGATGCTGCCTGAGAGCGTGTGGAATGCAGTACCCGCTCGTGATCCTCAGGGTGGATGGATTCGATCCAGGAGCGCGGACTCTTATAGAGGCTTTCGCAACTGCGGCCCCAGATCAGTTCATAAGCCGGACTGACGTAGATGACGCGGTCCAGGCCGGGCTCCATGACCCAGAACACGTCTTTTACATGGTCTATAAGGTCCGCGAAGTTTTGAGCGTTTTGGCGATACACGAGGGCTCCCGGCACTGAGAACAGTTGCCGATAAACGTCGTGTCTGGATTTTCGAATCCTCTCAGGCCCATTCCATGGCCAAATGTACGAAACCTCTCATTGGGATCGCGGTAGGCCCCTTGGCCAGAAACGGCTTTGCCTCTTCGTAGTAGGCGGTCCCGGCAATGTCCAGGTGAATCCAGGGTAGCGGGTCGGCGAACTCTTTCAGGAAGATAGCGGCAGTGATGGCGCCTCCCCATCGTCCGCCGATGTTGTGAAGATCCGCGAAGGGGCTCTTCAGCAATTCCTTATACTCATCGTCAAGCGGCATTCGCCACATCTTTTCGCCTTCCGCCCGCGCCGCATCCATCCAGCGCCCGCAGAATTCGTCATTGTTGCTGAATGTTCCGGTGTTGATGGAACCAAGCGCCACCACGCATGCGCCGGTCAGGGTTGC